>JALSIO010000122.1 GCA_026989995.1 Myxococcales bacterium | reverse complement strand
GGCCACTCCGGCTCAGGCCAGGTAGATCCCGCCGTTCACGTGAAAGACCTGCCCGGTGGCGTAGCCGAAGAGCTTGGGATCGGCGATCGCGCAGACCGCGTGTGCGATCTCCTCGGGCTCGGCGATGCGCCCCACCAGGGTCGCGGCGGCCATGGCGCGGATCCCGGCCTCGCCCACCGCGGCGAGCATCGGGGTGTTCACGGGGCCGGGCGCGATGGCGTTCACCCGGACCCCGTAGCTCGCGAACTCCCGCGCCGTGGTGCGCGTCAGGGATTCGATGCCCCCCTTGGCGGCGGTGTAGTCGGCCTGGCCGATGTTGCCGTTGCGCGCGCTCACGGACGAGAAGTTGACGATGAAGCGGTTGACGCCGTCCCGGAGCGGCTGGTTTCCGGCGGCCTTGAAAAGCGGGTGCCAGTGCTGCGTCGCCACCTCTCGCGTGAGCAGGAAGGTCCCGACGAGGTGGACTCCGAGGACGGCCTGGAAGTCCACCAGGCTCTTCTTCGTGATGCGCGAATCACGGGTGATCCCCGCGACGTTCACGAGGCCGTGGATGGCCCCGGTGGCCTCGAGCACCCGGGCCACGGCACGGCCCACCTGCTCCTCCTCCGCCACGTTCGCCGGAACCACCAGCGGCTCCGCCCCTCCCTCGCCCGTGATCTGCGCAGCGGTCTCCCGCAGCCGACCCTCGTCGAGGTCCACGAGGGCCACCGCCGCCCCGTGGGCGGCGAGGGCGCGGGCCACCTGGCGGCCGATGCCCTGCCCCGCCCCGCTCACGATGTGGGTCTCCCCGGCAAAGGCCCCCTCCCGCAGTACGCGTTCCATGGCGGATCCTCCCACCTCCGGCCCCGGCGGTACGCCGTCCGGCCGCTTCGCCGGCCGGCGCACCGCCGCCGCACCCCGCGACGCCGCGCCGCCGCAGGGCCGCGCGCGGCCGATGGGTTAGCACAACCCGGGGCCGGTCCGAGTTGCGGGGGAGCACCGGCTCTGCGAGCTTCGGCGCTCCGCGTGCCCAGGGAGAGAAGCGACCCGGTGGCCGCCCCTGCGAGCCACGACCGCCGCGCCCCCGGATGGTCGAGGGCGGAACAGGCCCGCCGCGCCGGGGGCCCGGCGCTGCTGTGCGCCGCCGCGCTCGCGGCGATCGCCGCCTGCCGCCCGGCGCCGGGCGGCGATGCCGGGCGTCCCGACCCGATCCCCGTCCGCACGGAGACGGTCCGCATCGAGCCCTCCTTTGCCATCCGGGAGGCCTTCCCCGGCCGGGTGCTGGCACGGCGGGAGGCGGAGCTCGGCTTCGAGCTTCCCGGGCGCCTCGAGGCGGTGTCCGTGGACACCGGGGCGGGGGTGGAGGCCGGCGCCGAGCTCGCACGGCTCGACCGGGTGCGGCTCGAGGCCCGGCGGGCCGAGCTCGCCGCCCGGCTCGACGAGATCCGGGCCGAGCTCGCCCTCGCCCGCGCCACGCTGGCCCGCCAGGCCGCCCTGAGGCGGGGAGACCACGTCTCCGTCCAGCGCTACGAGGAGGCCCTTCGGAGGGAGCAGGTGCTCGCGGCCCGCCTGGAGGCCGCCACCGCCTCGCTCCGGGCGCTCGAGGTGGACCTCGACAAGACCGTCCTCCGCGCACCCTTCGCGGGAACCGTGACGGCCCGTCTGGCCGACGAGGGACAGGTGCTCGCGGCGGGTCGGCCCGTGCTGCGGATGGTCGAGGCCGGGGCGATGGAGGTCCGGGTGGGCGTGCCGCCGGAGGTGGCCCTCGAGCTATCGCCCGGATCGCTCCATGAGGTGGCCATCGGCGGCGCCGTGGCCCGCGCGCGACTGCGCGCCATCGTCCCGACGGTGGACCCGAGGACGCGCACCGCGGAGCTCGTGCTCGATCTCCCGGACCCGCCGGCCATGGCCGGCCACGGCGCCCTTGCCAGGCTTCTGCTGGAGCGCCGCATCGAGGGGCGGGGAGCCTGGGTCCCGCTCGACGCCCTCTCCGAGGGCCGCCGGGGACTTTGGACCGTCTTCGTGGTGCACCGCGAGGAAGGGTCCACCGAGGCGGCGGTCGCCGAGCGGCGGGACGTGCAGGTCCTCCATTTCGACGGCGACCGCGCCTTCGTGCGCGGCGCGCTGGCCGATGGCGAGCTCATCGTGGCGACCGGAGTCCGGAGGCTGGTCCCCGGGCAGCCGGTGCGCCTCCTGGACGGACGCTAGGTCCCCGTGCCCGGCGAGCTCTTCTACCGCTCTTTCCGCCTCACCCTGCTGAGCGTCGGCCTGGTGCTCGTGGCCGGTTTCTCGGCCCTCCACCGACTCCCGCGGCAGGAGGATCCGACCCTTTCGCGGCGCTTCGGAATCGTGACCACCTTCCTCCCCGGAGCGAGCGCACGGCGGGTGGAGACTCTCGTCACCGACCCCATCGAGGAGGAGCTCGGCGAGCTCCACGAGCTCAAGGAGATCCAATCCTTCTCCCGCACCGGTGTCTCGCTCGTCACCGTCGAGCTCGAGGACCGCTACGGCGAGGAGGACGTGGACGCGATCTGGTCCAAGGCGCGGGATCGGATCGAGGATGCCCGCCGCCGCCTGCCGCCGGAGGCCTCCTCCCCGCGCTTCGAGGACCGCACGACCGTGGCGACCACCGTCGTGGTGGGGCTCGTCGCGGAGCCCGGTGCCGTGGTCGACCGGGCCCTGCTCACGCGGCTGGCCGAGGAGCTCGAAAGCCGGCTCGAGACCCTGCCCCACACCCGGGAGACCGATCTCTACGGCGAGGCGGAGGAGGAGATCCGGGTCATCGCGGATCCCGACCGCCTCGCGGCCCTCGCCCTCGCTCCGGGGGACCTCGCCCGTGCCCTCGCGCGGGCCGACGCCAAGTCACCTGCCGGCGCAATCCAGCATGATGCCAGCGAGCTCCCCCTCGACCTCGCCGGCGAGCTCGACTCGATCCAGCGCATCCGCTCGGTGCCCGTCCGCTTCTTCCCGGACGGACGGGTGCTGCGGGTGGGCGACGTGGCCCGCGTGGAGCGCGCCGAACGCTCGCCACCCGCCTCCCTCGCGCTGGTGGACGGCCGGCCCGGCGTCCTGGTCTCGGCGACCATGAATCCGGGCTTCCGCGTCGACCACTGGGCGGCCCGAGCCCGCCGGGCCATCGCCGACTTCGAAGGGGAGCTCCCCCGGGGCGTGGTACTCCGAACCCTCTTCGATCAGAGCGTCTACACCGAGGAGCGGCTGTCCGCCCTGGCCCGGAACCTGGGCCTCGGTGCGGCCATCGTGGGCGCGGTGACGGTGCTCTCGCTCGGGCTCCGCTCCGCCACCGTGGTGAGCGCCGCCCTGCCCCTTTCCCTGGCCATGGCCCTGGCCGGCATGCAGGTTCTCGGAGTCCCGCTCCACCAGACCTCGGTGACCGGTCTCATCATCGCGCTCGGGCTGCTGATCGACAACGCCATCGTCGTGGTCGACGACCTCGCCGCGCGGCTCCGCACCGGCTCGGCGCCCGGCGAGGCCGTACGCGAAGGGGTCCGACACCTCTTCGTGCCGCTTCTCGCCTCCACCCTGACCACGGCCTTCGCCTTTCTCCCCATCGTGATCGCGCCGGGCCCGGTGGGAGAATTCGTGGGGCCGATCAGCACCGGGGTCATCCTCTCGGTGGGCAGCTCCTTCCTGCTCTCGATGACGGTCATCCCCTCGCTGGCCGCCCGCCTCCGGGTCGCGGTCTCCGGAGACGCGGCCCCCTGGTGGCGCGGAGGCCTTCGAAGCGCATGGCTCCTGCGCCGCTACCGGAGCCTGCTCGACCTCGTGATCGCCCGCCCCGCCGTGGGCCTCGCGGTTTCGCTCGTGCTGCCGGTGGCGGGTTTCGCCGCGGCCCCGCTGCTCGGAGAGCAGTTCTTCCCACCGAACGACCGCAACCAGTTCCAGGTCCAGCTCCGGCTGCCGAGCGGGAGCTCCATCGAAGAAACCCGCCGCGCCGCCCTGCGCGCCACGAATCTCCTGCTCGAGCAGCCCGAGGTCACGGAGGCGCACTTCGTCGTCGGGGACAGCCCGCCCCGCGTCTTCTACAACATGATCGATGCCGAAGAGGGGGTGGCCTCCTTCGCGGGCGGTTTCGTCACGACGCGCTCCGCGGAGGCCACGGAGAGCCTCCTGCCCCGCCTGCAGCGGGAGCTTCGAGCGGCGTTTCCCGAGGCGATGGCCCTCGCGCTCCCCTTCGAGCAGGGTCCTCCCTTCCGGGCGCCCATCGAGGTCCGGGTGGTGGGTCCCGACGTGGACCTGCTGCGCGAGCTCGGAGACGATCTCCGCCGGCGGCTCTCCGAGGTCCGGGCCGTCACCTACACCGCCACGGGGCTGGCCCCCGGCGAGCCGAAGGTGGAGCTCGTCCCCGACGAGGACGCCGTCCGGGCCGCCGGGCTCGCGCTGCGGGACGTGGCCGAGCAGCTGCGCACCGCCCTCGACGGCGTCACCGGGGGAACCGTGCTCGAGGGGACGGAGGAGATCCCGGTGCGGGTGCAGGCACCCGCGGACTACCGCCGGGATCCGACCCGTGTTCTCTCGGCTGCCGTGGTTCCGCCGGGGCTACCGCCGCCGGTGCAGCCGACCCCGATCGCCGCCCCGCCGCTGGCGGCGCTGGCGCGCGCCCGGCTCGTGCCCGAGCTCGGTGGAATCGCGCGGAGGAACGGGGAGCGCCAGAACACCGTCCAGGCCTTCCTCGAGCCCTACGCCCTGATCTCGGCCTCTCTCGACGACCTCCGCGCGAGGCTCGCCGAGAGGCCGGTGGAGCTCCCCGCCGGCTACCGCCTCGAGTTCGGGGGCGAGGACGAGGAGCGCGCCGAAGCCCTCTCGAGCATGCTCGCCTACGCGGGGCCGCTGTTCGTGGTGATGGCCGGCACCGTGATCCTGAGCTTCGACTCCTTCCGCCTGGCCTCCGTGATCTTCGCCGTGGGCGGACTCTCGGTGGGGCTCGCGCTTCTCGGGGTCTTCCTCTTCGGTCATCCGCTGGGCTTCCTGGCGATCGTGGGCACGATGGGCCTGGTGGGCCTCTCCATCAACGGGGCCATCATCGTCCTCGCGGCCCTTCGCGCGGACCCGCGGGCGCGATCCGGGGATCCCGATGCGATCCGGGAGGTGGTCGTGGCGGCCACCCGCCACATCCTGGCCACCACGCTGACCACCATCGGTGGATTCGTGCCGCTGATCGTCTTTGGAGGGCGGTTCTGGCCGCCCCTGGCCACGGCGATCGCCGGGGGCGTGGCGGGCTCGGCGATCCTTTCCCTGATCCTGGTCCCCGCGCTCTTCGTCTGGCTCCGGGGCGGTCCGGGCGAGGTGTCGTGGCGGGCCGGCGGGCGATGCTAGCCACCCCCGTGCACGTGGATCTTCTCGCCGGTCACGTATTCG
>JALSIO010000121.1 GCA_026989995.1 Myxococcales bacterium | reverse complement strand
GCTCCCCCGGAACAGCACCCGGAGCCCGAGCCCGAGGGCCACCGCCTGCCCCACCGCGAGGCCGAGCGCGACCCCGGAGACGCCGAGCCGGGGCAGCCCGAGATGGCCGAAGATCAGGCACCACTCGGCGACGAGCGAGATCGGCGCCTGGAGCAGCGAGATGGCGACGGGTGTGGCGCCGTCTCCGGCGGCGCTCAGCAGGCTCCCGAAGAGGATCGGAAAGATGAAGAGAAAGGAGAGGAGGAAGACGAGGCGGACGTAGGGCGTGCCGAGCTCGAGAACCTCCGGGGCCACCTGCATGCGGGCGAGGAGCGCCGGGCCCGCGGCCGTACCCGCCACGGCGAGCAGGGCACCGAGGGCGAGGCCGAGAAAGACCACCTGGCCCGCGACGTGCTCGGCCTCCGCCACCCGCCCCCCGCCCATGGCGCGGGCCACGAGGCCCGCCGCCCCGAAGCTCGCACCCATCACCGTCATCATCACCACCTGCCGGAGCGACTGGTTGGTGACGATCACCGCCGTCGTGGCCTCCTCGCCGAGCCGGGCGAGAAGCCTGAGCTCGCCGAGCTGGAAGACGATCGCCTGCACGCTGCTCTGCAGCAGAAGCGGCAGCGCGAGCACGAGCAGCGACCCGACCAGCCCCTCGCGGGTGTGGTCCCGGCGCGTCATGCGGCCCCACCAGCCACACGCCGCCGACTCCCGGACTCCTCTTCGGCCCACCGGATCTCCCCGGGGCCGAGGGTAGCCGGCAGCGGCTTCGCTCCCGTCCCGCGGTGGCACGCGGGTGGCACGGCCGGCTTTCGGGCCGCCGCGCACCCCGGATCCCGCCGCGCGTGCGGGCCGGGGGTGCCGGCTAGAGGCGGTTCAGCCCGTCGAGGGCGGCGATCCGGTACGCTTCGGAAAGGGTGGGGTAGTTGAACACACCGGACGCGAGGTGGTCGATCGAGCCCCCGAGGTGGAGCACCGTCATTCCCACGTGCACCAGCTCGGCGCTCGCCTGCCCGATGAGATGGACGCCCACCACACGGTGGTCGTCCCGGCGAAAGATCAGCTTCAGCATCCCCTCGCTGTCGCCGAGGATCTGCCCGCGAGGCGTCTCGGAATAGCGGGCGTGGCCCACCTCGTAGGGCACCCCCCGCTCCCGGCACTCGTCCTCGGTCCATCCCACCGCCGAGATCTCGGGGATGGTATAGATGGCGACCGGCAGGGGCTGCGGCGGCGGAAGCTCCCGGCCCGCGGCAGCAAGCACGGCCATGCGGCCCTGGTGCATGCTGGTCGACGCGAGTGCCGGGAATCCGATCACGTCGCCGGCCGCGTAGACGCCCGGCGCGCTGGTCCGGAAGTGCTCGTCCACCTTGATGAGCCCGGCCTCGTCGGTCTCGACGCCCACCGCTTCGAGGCCGAGGCCGCCCACGTGGGCCTCGCGCCCGGCCGCCACGAGCACCCGGTCGGCCCGGACGACCCGCCCGCTCTCGAGCTCCACCACGCCCTGCTCGCCCGTCGCGGTCCGGCAGCGCCCGACGCTGCGGAGCCGCTCGCCGAGCAGCAGGCGGATCCCGCTCCGCCGCATCGAATGGGTGAGCGCATCCTGCAGATCCCGGTCGAGGAAGCGCAGCAGGGACTCGCGTCGGTCGACGAGGGTCACCTTCACGTTGAGCGCGGCGAACATGCAGGCGTATTCACAGCCGACCACGCCGCCGCCCAGCACGGCGAGGGAACGCGGAATGACCCGCAGGCCCAGGATCGAATCGCTGTCGCAGACGATGCGATCGTCGACCTCGATGCCCGGCGGGTGCCGCGGGCGGCTCCCCGTGGCGATCACGACGGTGCGAGCCTCCACGAGCTGCTCGCCCCCGGGCGTGGCGATGCGGATCCGGCCGGGGCCGGCGAACGACGCACTGCCCGCGAGGAGCTCGACCCGGTTGCGCTCGAAGAAGGCCCGGATGGTGGCCTCGTGGGACTCGATCACCTCGTCCTTCGGCCCGAAGAGGTCCCGGATGGTCAGCGGCCGCAGAGCGGCCGAGTGCATTCCCATCCGGGCCGCCCGGCGCAGGTTCACGAGTTGCAGGATCGTGTGCCGGAGGGTCTTGCTCGGGAGGGTGCCGGTCTGCACGCAGGCCCCGCCGAGCAGGAGGTCCCGCTCGATCACGGCCACCCGCTGCCCGAGCTTCGCGGCCTGCAGCGCCGCCGACCAGCCCGCCGGGCCGGCCCCGATGACGACCACGTCGTAGCCCATGGGCGCCCCTCCCCCTCCGCCGCATCGGCCGGCAGCGCGGCCGGCCGGAGGGGGCAGGGTCGGGTGCACCCCTCGGGGAAAGACCGCAGGGCCCCGCCTCCGGGGAGGCGGGGCCCGCCGGTCGGGGGGGGCGGGGCCGGGCGGGCGCCGCCTACGAGAGCTCGGAGCCGAGCTCTCCGTCGCGCACGAAGCTCTCGAGGCGCTTGCGGGTGGGGGCGGCCCGGAGTTTGGCGATGGCCCGGGCCTCGAGCTGGCGCACCCGCTCGCGGGACAGCCCGAGCTTGGCACCGATCTCCTCGAGGGTGTGATCCTCCTCGCCCCGCATGCCGAAGCGCCAGCGGAGGATCTTCCGCTCCCGCTCGCTCAGGACTTCGATGGACTCCTCGGTGACCATCTCCAGCCGCCGGTGGTCGAGGTCGTGGAGCGGGGAGACCACGCGCTCGTCCTTCACGAAGTCCTTGAGCTGCTTCGAGTCGGTGCCGCGCACCTCGCTCTCGAGGCTCACCGGGTCGCGGGTCATCTTCTGCAGGCGCTCGGCCTGCTCTTCGGGGATCTCCATGGCCTCGGCGATCTCGCGGGTGGTCGGATCGCGACCGAGCTTCTTTTCGAGGGCGTTCACGGCCCGGTAGTACTTGAGCAGGGTGTCGTACATGTGGCTCGGGATCCGGATCGTCCGGGAGTGGTTCTGGATCGCCCGGATCAGTGCCTGCCGGATCCACCAGACCGCATAGGTCGAGAACTTGTGGCCGCGGCGGTAGTCGAACTTCTCCACCGCCCGGATCAGCCCGAGGTTCCCCTCCTGGATCAGATCCTGGAAGTGGATCCCCATGTTCCGGAAGTCCTTGGCGATGGCGACCACCAGCTTGAGGTTGTGCTGCACGAAGGTGTTCTTGACCTCGGTCAGCCGGTCGAATGCCTCCTCCATCCGCGCCACGTGTTCCGCGAAGGCCTCGGGCTCGAAGCCCACCTCCTCGCTGATCTCGGCGATTCGCCGGCGAAGCGCCTCCATCTCGGCCTCGCGCCGCTGCTGGCCCGAGGCGCTGCGGAGGGGCCGCGCCGTCTCGAGCTGCGCCAGCCGGCGGAGCTTGCGGCGCTGCTCCCGGTAGAGATCGAGGGTCTCCCGCCGGATCCGGCCCAGGATCTGCATCGAGAGGTCCGCTTCGTGGAGCGAGCGCGCCATCTGCCGCTCGATCCGAGCGAGCGTCTGCGCCCTGGCCCCCTTGCGCCTCAACCCCTCCCAGCGCAGGAAGAGCTGCTCCACCACGACGAGCGCGTCGTCCACGACGGCGCTGCGGTTCTCGCCCTGCGGCGAGCCGCTGCCGAAGGACTCGGACATCTTCCCGGTGACGCGGTTGTCCCGCTGGAGCCCGCGCCAGGTGCGGATGGCCTCCCGGGCCGTGTACGGCGCGGAGAGGACGACCCGCCGCACCTCGTGCGTGGACGCCTCGATCTCCTTGGCGAGCAGGACCTCCTGCTCCTTGGTGAGCGTCGGGATGGCCGCGATGTCGGCGAAGTAGGAGACGAGGGCGCTGCGCTCCCGGGTGCGCTCCTGCTCCCGTGCGGTGGTGTTCAGCCGGGCCGGGTCGACGCGCGTCGCCCCGCCGGCCGCGCCCACCGCCCGCACGGCCCGCGCGTCGGTCTCGGCGCCGAGCTCCCGTCCCTCCCGCTCACCGACCGCACGCGGGGAGCGTGCCCCGGGCTGCCTCGAGCGGGTTCCCGTTCCGCTTCCGGAGATCCTGACCCTCGTACCCACCGCGATCCTCCTTGTGGGGTGCGAGGCCCTTCCGGGCCCCGCCGGTCCCGCCGCGCGCCCGCGGGCGTCGCGTGCAGGCCTTCCCGCGCTGTCGGTGGCTCCCACCACCCGGGGCGGCGGCCCGCCGCCGCCCTTCCGGTTTCCCACCCGGTTTCCACCGGGCCCATATCGCCCGACCGGCCCGGCCGACCGTCCGGCCGGTCGGGCGACCCTGCCACCTCGGGCCCCTGGTCGATCTTCACCGCGCCTGCGCTTCGACCCGGCCGTTCCGGCGGGTTCGGAACCCTTCCGGCCCGGGATCCGGCCCCGATCTCCGACCGGGCCCGAGCGACGCCGTTCGACCGCTCCCGATCTCGCCGACCTGGCCCGATCCGTCGGGCCCCGGTCGCGCATTCGCACTGTCGGGGGGGCGCGCCCCGAACATCTGGTTCCGGGCGCCGAAAACCTCAGCAGCCCGTCAGCGTTGCAGCACCACGAGCATCCCTGCACCGGCCCGGATCCTCGCGCGGCCGCGACCCGGACCGACCCGGAGAACACGCCCGCCCCGCACCCTCGACGCGACGCGGCACAACCGAAAAAGACCGCAGGTCATACGGTTCGGCTGCCAGTTGCGAGAGGACTGCGGGGCGCCGCGTGACTCCCCTGTGTCGGCCGGCACTCTAGGTGGCCTGACGTGCCTTGTCAAAGACTTTCCGGGGGGCGGGTGGAAAATGCGTTTTCGTAAGGAAGACAAATGGTTGGAGCCATC
This sequence comes from Myxococcales bacterium, assembly GCA_026989995.1. GTDB lineage: Bacteria > Myxococcota_A > UBA9160 > UBA9160 > JALSIO01 > JALSIO01. The sequence goes on along the minus strand of JALSIO010000121.1, from coordinate 627 downwards.
AGGGGAACACCCGACGCATCCCCCGAAAACGCAACATGGCGTTGCACCCCCGTGGAACGCCGCGTCACGGTGGGGGCGGGCTCGCAGGACACCGCGCTCCGCCCCCGGGTGCGCCCGGCCGCGGGGCCTGCAGCGGGCTGCGGACGGCGCTCCGATCGGGTGCGGTCGCTCAGGCGAAGTCGGGCCGGCGGTGCCGGATCAGTTGCAGAAACTCGGCCCGGGTCTTGGGATCCGTCTCGAACTCGCCGCGGAGCGAGCTGGTGATCGCAAAGGAGTTCTGCTGGCGCACGCCCCGCATCATCATGCACAGGTGGACCGCCTCGACCACCACCGCCACGCCCTTGGGCTCGAGGATGCGTTCGATGGTCTCCGCGATCTCGGTCGACATCCGCTCCTGGACCTGCAGGCGGCGGGCGAAGACCTCGACGAGCCGCGGGAGCTTCGAAAGACCCACCACCCTCCCGTTCGGGATGTAGGCCAGGTGCACCCGGCCGAAGAAGGGAAGCAAGTGGTGCTCGCAGAGGCTGTAGAAGTCGATGTCCTTGACGAGCACCATCTCGTCGTAGCTGACGTCGAAGAGCGCGCCGTTCAGGACCTCGATCGGGTCCTGCCCGTAGCCCTCGGTGA
>JALSIO010000120.1 GCA_026989995.1 Myxococcales bacterium | reverse complement strand
CCCCTTCCGAACCGCGGGCCCGGGAGGCGGTTGGCCCCACGGAGGCGACGCGCGAGATCCTGCGGCGCGCCCGGACCGAGCTCCCGCTCGACGATCCCCGGGACTTCGAGGACGCGGAGCGCGGGCGGATCGCTCCCGGCGAGGCGATCCGCCTCAGGACCGCGGCGGGCGACCGGGTCTTCGACGCCCGGGCCTACGGCTTCGTGGAGGGCGAGGCCCCGGAGACCGTCCACCCGAGCCTCTGGCGGCAGGCCCGGCTGAACCAGGTCCGCGGACTCTTCCGCGTGGTGCCGGGTGTGTACCAGGTGCGCGGCTACGACCTCTCGGCGATGACGGTGATCGCCGGACGCAGCGGCTGGATCGTCGTGGATCCGCTCACCGCCGCCGAGACGGCGCAGGCCGCCATGGCGCTGGTCGAGCAGCACCTCGGTCCCAGGCCGGTCACGGCGGTCGTCTTCACCCACAGCCACGTCGATCACTTCGGGGGTGTGCTCGCCATCCTGCCGGCCGAGGAGCAGAAGGCCCGGGGGGTGCCCGTGGTGGCCCCAGCGGGCTTCCTCGAGGAGGCCACCCGGGAGAACGTCCTCGCCGGCACGGTCATGGCGCGGCGGGCGACGTACATGTTCGGCATGGCACTCGAGCGGGGGCCGCGGGGGCACGTGGACTCCGGCCTCGGGATCGAGCCGGCCACCGGAAGCCCCGGCATCCTGCCGCCCACGGTGACCATCGACCACACACCCCAGGAGCTCGAGCTCGACGGGGTGCGCTTCGTCTTCCAGTACGCACCGGAGACCGAGGCACCCGCGGAGCTCAGTTTCTACCTGCCGGCCAGCCGGGCGCTCTGCACGGCGGAGCTCGTGACCCACACCCTGCACAACCTGTACACGCTCCGCGGGGCGAAGGTCCGCGACGCGCTGCGCTGGAGTCGAGCCATCGACGAGATGATCGCGCTCTTCCCGGACGCCGAAGTGGCCTTCGCGAGCCACCACTGGCCCGTCTTCGGCCGGGAGCGCGTGCTCGAGTACCTCGAGCAGCACCGCGATACCTACCGCTACATCCACGACCAGACCCTGCGCCTCGCTGCCCGCGGGCTCACGCCCTCGGAGATCGCCGAGCAGCTCGAGCTGCCGGCGTCGCTGCGGCGCGGCTTCTCGAATCGGGACTACTACGGCACGGTCAAGCACAACGCCCGGGCGGTGTACCAGGCCTATTTCGGCTGGTTCGACGGCAATCCCGCCCATCTCGATCCGCTGCCTCCCGAAGAGGAGGGCCGCCGATGGGTGGAGCTCCTCGGTGGAAGCGAGGCGGTGCTCGAACACGCGCGGGAGCGCTTCCGCGCCGGCGACCACCGCTTCGCGGCCACGCTCCTGAACCACCTCGTCTTCGCCGACCCGGAGAACACCGCGGCGCGCGAGCTGCTCGCGCGGACCTACGAGGAGCTGGGCTACCGCGCGGAGTCGGGCCCGTGGCGGGATGTCTACCTCACCGGGGCCCGCGAGCTCCGAGAGGGACCGACGCCGAGCCGGGCCCGGCTGGCGTCGGCGCGGGACCTCCTGCGGCACATCCCGCTCGATCAGCTCTTCGATGCCCTGGCCACCCGCGTGGACGGCCCGGCGGCCGATGGCCGGCACCTGCGCGTCGCCCTCTCGTTCACGGACGCCGGCGTGACCTGGGTGCTCGAGCTGAAAAACGCCGTCCTCCACCCGCGTCGGGCGCCCACCGGCGCGGTGCCGGAGGCCGATGCCACCGTGCGCATCACCCGGGATCTCTTCCTCCGGCTCCTCTCCCGGCAGGCGGGACTCCGCGAGCTGCTCTTCTCCGATGAGCTCGACGTCGAGGGGAGCCGGACGGCCCTCCTCGAGCTCTTCCGGCTGCTCGAGGAGCCCGACGGGGCCTTCGCGATCGTGACGCCCTAGCTCCCCGGGATGCCCGCACCGGCCCTCACCCGGCCGCCGCCACGCAGCGGTTCACCAGCCGGCCGAGGCCCTCGATCTCGCTTTCGATCACGTCGCCCGGGGCCAGGTAGCGGGGAGGCTTGCGCAGCGATCCCACGCCGGCGGGCGTCCCGGTGAAGATCAGGTCCCCGGCCTCGAGGCGACACGCCGAGGAGATCGCCTCGACGAGCTCCGGCACGCCGAAGATCATTTCTCCGGTCCGCCCGTCCTGCACGAGCTCCCCACCGATGCGGCAGCGGATCGCGAGGTCCAGCGACGCCGGCAGATCGGGGAGGAAGGTGATTCCCGGGCCGCAGGGGCCGAAGCCGGGAAAGGACTTCCCCAGGGAGAACTGGGGCGGGCGCCCCCGGAACTGCACCCGCCGCTCGGAGATGTCCTGGCCGACGCAGCACCCGGCGACGTGCTCGAGGGCGCGCTCCGCCGGAATGCGGTGGCCCCCACGGCCGACCACCACCACGAGCTCGACCTCCCAGTCCGCCCGGTCGGAGGGGAGCGGAACGTCGCTCCGCGGGCCCGCGAGGCAGGACGGGAACTTGGTGAAGACCAGCGGAAAGGAGGGGGGCTCGCGGCCTCCTTCTTCGGCGTGGTCGCGGTAGTTGAGGCCGATCCCGAAGACCTGACGCGGCTCGGGTACCGGGGCGCCGAGCTTCGCCGGGTCGAGGAGGGCGTCGCCGGCCACCCCCCGCTCGGCGAGCTCCCGGACCTCGGCGAAGCGCGCCACCGCCGCGCGCGGGTCCGCCGGAAGCCGCCCCCGGGAAGCCCGCTCGAGGTCCGCGATCTCGGCGCCCTCCCCCTCGCCGAGCAGGAGGCAGGCACGCCCGCCCACGGAGCCCAGTCGATGCACCTCCGCCCTCCCGTTCCCCGGCCGTGGCGCCGCCGCCACGCTCCGCGCCGGCCGCGGCCCCGCAGCCCGTGCGCCGCGGAGCGGGACTGTCGCAGACGTCGCCCCGCGCCGCACGCGCCCGGCTGGCCGGGGGAAGGCACCCTAGCGGCCGCCCGCGACCCGGTGGCCGGTGCAGAACGCCAGGCCGCCTTCCAGATAGATCCGCTCGACGAGCGCGCGGGCCACCCGCTCCGGTGCGAGAAACCGGATCCGCCGCGCACCGGGCTCGATGGAAATGCTGGCGACCCGGCCCTCCCCGGAGAGCAGGCGAAAGGCCCGCTCGGTGGCCGGTCGGGAGATCAGCTGAAGCTCGAAGACTCGGTCCTGTGTCACACGGGCCACCCGGGAGAGGCGGAGCAAGAAGCGCGCCAGCCCGCCGGGCGCCCTGGACCACCCGGGCCGCCCCCGGCCTCTTCGCCTGCCCCTTTGCCGGGCAGGACCCGTGCCCCTCTGCCCGCGCGCGCGGCACCCGGGGGCCCGCGGGCCGACTGCGACGGCCCGCGGGTGCCGCGGCGTGAGGGCGGCGCTACGGCAGCTCCGGCTTCGCCGTGTAGACCCGGTCGATGGTTCCGGTGAGGCTGGCCAGGAAGGTCACGATCGCGTCGATCTCGCCGGGCTCGAGCTCCTTTCCGAGCTGGTGCCAGGCCATCAGCCGGACCGCCTCGGGCAGGGTGGCGACCTTCCCGTCGTGGAAGTAGGGCGCCGTCCGCGCGACGTTCCGCAGCGAGGGCACCTTGAAGACGAACCGGTCCGCCTCGTTGCCGGTCACCGCGAAGCGACCGGGATCCTCGGTCGGGTAGGGGTGCACCACCCCGAGCTTCTGGAACATGGTGCCGCCGATGGTGGCCCCCTGGTGGCAGGTCGTGCAGCCCACGTCGAGAAAGAGCCGCAGCCCCTCCTTCTCGTGCGCAGTGAGCGCGCCCTCGTCCCCCTCCAGGAAGAGGTCGAAGCGGGAGGGCGTGACGAGACCCCTCGCGAAGGCGCCGATGGCGATGGCGAGGTTCTCGTAGGTCAGCGGCGTGGCCTCGCCGGGGAAGGCCGCCGCGAAGGCCTCCACGTAGGTGGGGATGCCCCGGAGCATCTCGAGAACGGCCTCCTCGCTGGGCATGCCCATCTCGATCGGATTCAGGATCGGCGCCTTGGCCTGCTCCTCGACGTCCTTCGCGCGCCCGTCCCAGAACTGCGCCACGTGGAAGGCGGCGTGGTAGGTCGAGGGCGAGTTGCGCTCCCCGCGCGTCCCGTCGTGCCCGGGCGAGGTGGGCTCCCCGTCCGCTCCGAAGCGGTCGAGCGGGTGACAGCTGTTGCAGGAGATCTTCCCGTTCACGGAGAGCCGGCCCTCGAAGTAGAGCATGCGCCCGAGCGAGATCTTCGCCGGGGTGCGCTCGTAGCCCTCGGGCTCCGCCACCGGGGGAATCACGCCGAGAACGGCTCGGGCCCGCTCCGCCAGCGACGGTTCGGCCCGCTGCGGGGTCGCCGGCGGACGGCCCGTCCCGCCAGCCTTCGCCTCGGATGCCGGGCCCTCCTTCCGCGCCCCGCCGGGCGCAGCCGCGGTGGACCCTTCCTCCGAGCCGCCGCAGCCGCCCGCCAGGAACACCAGCGCGAGTCCACCCGCACCGAGAAGCAGCGCACCCACCGCGGCGTGCCACGCGGACCGCCGTGCCGATCCCCGCTCACCCGATGCCATGGTCCCCTCCCCCGGGCCGCCCGAACGGCCGTGCGAGCCGGGAGTATGGCGAGCCAGCCGGCGGACGCCATCTGGGTGCACGCCTGCTCCCCGGGCTTCCCGGCGCCGGCCTCGGCTATGCTGGGGCGCTCCCGAGACCGGGCGGCGGGAGGCAGGTGGGCGAGCACGCGGCGAGGCGGATCCTCTTTGCGACCCTGGTGGTCACGGTGCCGGTGCCGGCCGTGGTGGCCTTCGACGTCTTCGCGCCGCCGGTCCGCTACTGGATCCTGGCCGCGTCCACGGCCGGCTTCGGAGCGGCGGAGTCGCTCGACGATCCGGTCGGGACGCTGCTGCTGCTTCTCGCCGGCCACGCGGTCGTCTCGACGCTCCTGGCCTGGGTTGCGGCCCGTGGCCTGGTTCGAATCCTCTTCGCGCTTCCCGGCGCCTTCCGCGCACCCGCGGTGCTCGGCCTCGCGGCGCTCCTGCTCGCCTACGCCCTCGTGGACGCCCCCTACCGGACGCCCTTCGGCCCCGAGGCCCGTACCAACCTCCCCGGGGTGCTCCCGTGACCGGGAGGCGGAGGGCCGCGGCCGTGGCCGCGCTCGCCGCGGCCTTGGCGGCCCCCGTGCTCCCCGAGCGGACCAGGGCGGACCCGGCCGCGCGCCCGCCCGCGCCGCAACGCGAGGCGTGCGCAGCCCGCGACCCCCTGCGCCGCCCCTTCTACGGGGACCTCCACGTGCACACGGGGCTCTCCTTCGACGCCCTCGGGCAGGGGATCCGCGTGCGGCCGCGGGACGCCTATCGCTTCGCCCTCGGTGAGCCCCTCGATCTGCCGCCCTACGGCGAGGGCGCGCCGCGCATCCGG
>JALSIO010000119.1 GCA_026989995.1 Myxococcales bacterium | reverse complement strand
CGCGCGCGACCGGCCCGGCGCGACCGGCCCGGCGCGACCGGCCCGGCGCGACCGGCCCGGCGCGACCGGCCCGGCGCGACCGGTCGGGAGCGGCCGGAGAAGGGGAGGCGCGCGTTGGAACGATTCGAGGTCCGCGTGGAGGACTCCGTGCTCGAGGACCTGCGGGAGCGGCTGGCCCGGGCCCGCTACCCCGGAGAGCTCGATGCTGCCGGCTGGGACTACGGGACCGAGCTCGGCTACCTGCAGGAGCTCTGCCGCTACTGGCGCGAGGAGTACGACTGGCGGGCGGAGGAGGCACGGCTCAACCGCTTCGATCACTACCGCACCGAGGTCGCATCCCCCGAGGGCCCGCTCCGCGTGCACTTCATCCACCAGCGATCTCCCGTCGAGGACGCGCTTCCCCTGCTCATCACCCATGGCTGGCCCGGCTCCGTGTTCGAGTTCCACAAGATCATCGAGCCGCTCACGGATCCGGAGCGCTTCGGAGGCCGGCGGGAGGACGCCTTCCACGTCGTCTGCCCCTCGATGCCGGGTTACGGGTTCTCGGATGCGCCTCGAAAGCCGGGCTTCGACGTCCGGGCCGTGGCGGAGACCCTCGACGCGCTGATGCAGAAGCTCGGCTATCGGCGCTACGGCGCGCAGGGCGGCGACTGGGGCGCCATCGTGACGACGCTGCTCGGGCGGCTCGCGCCCGAGCGGGTTCTCGGCATCCACCTGAACATGGTCGTGGCGGGACCACCACCGGGGGATCCGAACCCCCTCGAGGGACTCGCCCCCCACGAGGCCCGGGCGCTCCAGGACATGGCGGCCTTTCAGAAGAACGAGACGGGCTACCAGCAGATCCAGGGCACGAAGCCCCAGACCCTGGGGTACGCACTGCACGACTCGCCGGTCGGCCTCGCTGCCTGGATCGTGGAGAAGTTCCGGACCTGGAGCGACTGTGGCGGGGACGTGGAGAGCCGCTTCACGCGGGACGAGCTGCTCACCAACATCATGATCTACTGGGTCACGGGAAGCATCACCTCCTCGATGCGCCTGTACTGCGAGACGATGCGGGCCGGGCGCTTCGGGCCGGCCGACGGCCGGGTCGAGGTGCCCACGGGAGCGGCCATCTTTCCCAAGGAGATCATCCGGCCGCCGCGTCGCTGGGCCGAGGCCGCCTTCGACATCCGCCGCTGGACGGAGATGCCGTCGGGCGGCCACTTCGCCGCCCTCGAGGAGCCGGAGCTGCTCGTGGAGGACCTGCGCGCCTTCTTCCGCGAGATCCGGCCCGCCCGCTAGGGCCGCCGCCCCGTGGTGCGGAGGCCGCGGGGAGCAGGGAACTCCGCACGCCGACCCCAAGGGGGGCGGGAGCAGCCGCCGTGGATGCCCTGTCTCGCGGGCGGGGGAGGCGGTAAGCTGGCGCCGCTCCCCCGGCCCGCACACCGGTCGCGCCCCGCGCGGAACGGAGACCCGATGGCAGCCGAGCCGACTCCCGAGCTTCGCGCCCGCATCGAGAACACGATCCGTTTCCTCGCCGTCGACGCCGTGGAGGCCGCCCGCTCCGGACACCCCGGGGCCCCCATGGGCCTGGCCCGGGTCGGCTTCGAGCTCTTCGACGCCCACCTCCGCTTCGACCCCGAGGATCCCGACTGGGTGCTCCGGGACCGCTTCATCCTGAGCAATGGCCACGCCTCGATGCTGCTCTACGCACTCCTGCACCTCTGCGGCTTCGACCTTCCGCTCGAGGAGATCCGCCGCTTCCGCCAGCTCGGCTCGCGAACTCCCGGCCACCCGGAGCGCGGCCACACGCCCGGCGTCGAGGTCACCACGGGACCCCTCGGCCAGGGTTTCGGCCACGGCGTGGGAATGGCGCTCGCCGCCCGCATGGCCCGGGCCCGCTTCGCGCGCGACGGCCGCGGGCCCGGCCTCCACCGGGTCTTCGCCCTCGTGAGCGACGGGGATCTCATGGAGGGGATCTCCTCGGAGGCGGCCTCCCTCGCCGGGCACCTCCGCCTCGGGAACCTCATCTACGTCTACGACGACAATCGCATCACCATCGACGGCTCCACCGACCTGACCTTCACCGAGGACGTGCGGCGCCGCTTCGAGGCGCAGCGCTGGCACGTCGAGGAGGTCGACGGCGAGGACGTCGCCGGCCTCCGCGCGGCGCTCCGCGCCGCGGCTTCCGAGGAGGAGCACCCCTCCCTGGTGATCGCGAGGACCACCATCGGCTTCGGGAGCCCCGGCAAGGCCGGCTCGCCCGCCGCCCACGGAGCGCCGCTCGGGCCGGAGGAGGTCCGGCGCACCCGGGAGGCGCTCGGCTGGCCTGCGGAGCCCCCCTTCCTGGTCCCGGACGACGTGCGCGCCTACTTCGAGCGGCGCAAGGCGGAGCGGGCGGCTGAACGGCGCGAGCTCGACGCGGCGCTCGAGGCCTGGCGCGGCGCCCACCCGGCCCTGGCCGCGGAGTGGGAGGCCTGTCGCGCCGGTGTGCTCTCCCGGGATCTCCCGGCCAAGCTCGCAGCCGAGCTCGCCGGACGGGACGCCGCCACCCGGAAGCACTCCCACGCCGTGATCCAGCGGCTTGCCGAGGAGCTTCCGGGTCTCGTGGGCGGCTCGGCGGACCTCGCCGGCTCCAACCTCACCCGGATCGAGTCCGCGGGCGACGTCGGGCAGGGCGAGGGCGAGGAGCGCTATCTCGGCCGCAACATCCACTACGGGGTTCGCGAGCACGCCATGGCCGCGATCACCAACGGCATCAACCTCGACGGCACCTTCCGGGCCTTCGCCGGGACCTTTCTGGTCTTCAGCGACTACATGCGCCCCTCGATCCGGCTGGCGGCGCTGATGGGCTGCCCGTCGGTCTTCGTGTTCACCCACGACTCGATCTTCCTGGGCGAGGACGGACCGACCCACCAGCCGATCGAGCACCTGGACTCGCTCCGGGCCATGCCGGAGCTCGTGGTGATCCGGCCCGCGGACGGGGTGGAGACGGCGCTCGCCTGGGCCGCGGCCATCGAGCTCTCGGACCGCCCCGTCGCCCTCGCGCTCTCCCGCCAGACCCTGCCGGCCCTGCACCGCGAACGGCCGCTCGGCCTCGAGGACCTGCGGCGGGGGGCCTACGTGCTGGACGAGGCCGACGGGGATCCCGAACTCGTGCTCGTGGCCTCGGGGTCGGAGGTGTCCCTGGCGCGGGAAGCCGCGGCGGCGCTGCGGGCCGACGGGGTCTCGGTGCGGGTGGTCTCCATGCCCAGCCTGGACCTCTTCGCGGAGCGGCCGCCCGAGGAGCGGGCCCGGGTGGTTCCCACCGACGGCACGCCGGTGCTGGCGGTGGAGGCCTCCCGCGGCCTGGCCTACGCGCCCCTCCTCGGCCCCCGCGCCCGGATCCACGGCATCCACCGCTTCGGCGCGTCGGCACCGGCGCGGGATCTCGCCGAGCACTTCGGTTTCACCCCGGAGGCCGTCCGGGCGGCGGCCCTCGAGCACCTCGGGAGGCGCCCGTGAGCGACGGCGGCAGCGGGATCGAGGCACTGCTCGCGGTGCTCCGGCCGGTGGGCTTCACCGCCGCGGGCCTCGTCGTCCTCGGCTGGCTGGTGGTCTCCTTCCTGCCGCGGGGGCGCGCGCGGTCGGTGCTCGAGTGGGCCTCGACGATCGCCCTCTACGTCGCCCTCGCGAGCCTCTTCGCGAACCTCGTGGCGCGGGCGCACGCCGCCGGCAACTGGCTGGCGGTGGTGGCCTTCGGGCTCCTGCTCGTGATCTTCGTCGGCGGACTGTGCGTCAGCCTCGCGATGATGGTTCGCGAGCTCACGGGGACCGGCGGCGCGGGGACGGTGGACGCGACGCACTGACGAGCCGGTCCGGGGGTGCGTGCAGCAGCCCCGCGCGTGCCCCGGACGAGGGAGGATCCGCACCCATGGCCCCCGCCGGAGAGCCCGGCCACCGGCCTTCCCCGCCCCGCGACTTCGGCCCCGAGGTGCGCATCGATCCCACGGCCTTCGTGGCCCCCACGGCCCTCGTCTACGGCCGGGTGGAGGTGGCCGAGCACGCCTCCCTCTGGCCGGGTTGCGTGATCCGGGCCGAGTGCCAGGAGGTCCGGGTGGGGCGCTACACCAACCTCCAGGACCAGGTCGTGGTGCACGTGGGCTACGACGCTCCGGCCCACATCGGGGAGTTCTGCTCCATCACCCACCGCGCCGTGGTGCACGGAGCCCGGGTGGAGGACGACTGCCTGATCGGCATCGGCGCCATCCTCATGGACGGCGCGGTCATCGGTGCCGGCTCCATCGTCGCGCCCGGTGCGGTGGTGACCGAGGGAACGAAGATTCCTCCCGGGTCCATCGTCGTGGGCATCCCCGCTCGGGTGATCCGGCAGCGCGACGCGCGCCGCGAGAACCGCCTCAACGCCTGGAAGTACGTGTGGAATGCGCGCGGCTACCGCGAGGGCCGCCACCGCAACTGGGTGGGCGCCGACTACGAGCGTTTCCTGCGGGAGGTGGAGGCGCGTCTCGATTCGGACGCCGGTGGAGGCCCCGCGGAGGCCTAGCCTAGCCGCCCTCCGCGGCGGTCTCCCGGGGCTCGCGGTGGAGGCGGATCAGGCCCTCCTGGGCGCAGGAGGCCACCAGCGTGCCGTCCTGGCGGTAGAGGCTCCCGCGGCTCAGGCCCCGGGCGCCGGAGGCGCTCGGGCTGTCCATGGCGTAGAGAAGCCACTCGTCGGCGCGGAAGGGGCGGTGGAACCACATCGCGTGGTCGAGGCTCGCGGTCTGCAGCCGCGGATCCGGAAAGGCCACGGGGTGCGGCAGGATGGATGTGTCGAGGAGGGTGAGGTCCGAGGCGTAGGCGAGCACCGCGCGGTGGAGGACGGGATCGTCCGGCAGTCGGTCGGCCGCCCGCAGCCACACGTGGGAGTACGGAGGCCGTTTGCCGGTGTCGAAGAAGGAGAGGGGCTCCACCGGGCGCACCTGGACGGGGCGCTCCCGGACGAAGAGGTGGCGCCACGCCTCCGGGACGCGGTGGGCCTCGCGGCGCCGCAGCTCGATTTCCGGCTCGAGCTCCTCCGGGCCGGGGACATCGGGCATGGCGGCCTGGTGCTCGAAGCCGGACTCCTCCACCTGGAAGGAGGCCGACATGTTGAAGATGGCCCGGCCGTGCTGGATCGCGACCACCCGGCGGGTCGTGAAGCTCTTCCCGTCGCGGATCCGATCGACCTCGTAGAGGATGGGGTGCTCCGGGTCCCCGGGGCGCAGGAAGTAGGCGTGGAGGGAGTGGACCATCCGCCCCGAGACGGTGCGGCTCGCCGCCACGAGCGCCTGGCCGAGCACGTGCCCGCCGAAGACGTGGCGCCACCCCCCACCGGAGCTCGGGCCCCGGAAGTGGTCCACCTCGATGGTCTCGAGATC
>JALSIO010000118.1 GCA_026989995.1 Myxococcales bacterium | reverse complement strand
CGGGAGCCCGGTCCGGTCGACGTCCTGCCGATCGCCCTCGTGGTCCCGCCGCGCCAGGATGCCGCCGTGGATCCTCGGGTGGAGCGTCTTGACCCGGCCGCCGAGCATTTCGGGGCTGCCCGTGAGCTCGGCCGCCTCCACCACCCGGAGCCCCGCCTCGCGCAGCGCCGCCGCGGTGCCGCCGGAGGCCACGAGCTCGACGCCGAGCTCCGCGAGCCCGCGGGCGAAATCGACGAGCCCGGTCTTGTCGGAAACGGAGAGGAGCGCGCGCCGAACGCGCGGCGTGGCGTCCTGGGGGGCCATGGGTCCTCCTGCCGAGATGCGCGGGGGCGACGGGAGACGCCGCAGCTTAGCGGAAGGCCCTCTTTCCTTGGAGCCTCGGCCGCGCCCGCCCCGCGCGCGAGCCCGGGCACGGCGTCGCGGGCCGCACCGCGCGGACCCCGGCGACCCCTTGGGGCCCCGGGGGCGCGCGCCTCAGCCACGGCTCGGGGCCGCGGGCTCGAAGACGCGGACCACCCGGGGACCGATGCGCACGAGGAGCTCGTAGGGGATCGTCCCGGCCCGCTCCGCGACCTCCTCCACCGCGAGCCGCGACCCGGAGCCGCCGGGTCCGGGCCGCTCCGGGAGCGCCCCGAAGAGCACGACCTCGTCCCCCACCTCCACCGGGTGTGCCCCCACGTCCACCGTGGTCGAGTCCATCGACACGCGGCCCGCCACCGGGTGGAGGGCGCCCCGGATCCACACCGCACCGCGGTTCGAAAGGCTCCGCAGCAGTCCGTCGCCGTAGCCCACGGGAATGGTGGCGAGCCGCGTGGGGCGCTCCGCCCGGTAGGTCCCCCCGTAGCCCACCGCCTCGCCCGGCTGGAGCCGCACCACCCGCACGACCCGGGCGGCGAGGGTCATCACCGGGCGGAGCCGCCGCGCGAGCTCGGGCACGTCCGGTCGAGGGCAGACCCCGTAGAGCAGCAGACCCGGACGGACCGCCGTCTGCCCGGGCAGGGCCCGGAGCAGGGCCGGGAGGTGGAGGAGCCCCGCCGAGTTGGCGATGTGGACGTTCCCCGGCTGCTCCCCCCTCTCCCGAAGGGGCGCGAGCACCCGCGCGAGCTGCTCGGCCTGGGCGAGGCTCGGGGCCGGGTCGGCCTCGTCGGCGCGCGCGAGGTGGGTGAAGACGCCGGCGAGGGCGAAGGCCGGATCCCCGACGACCTCCGCGAGCAGCCGGGCCGCCTCGGGCCCGGCGGCGCCCATCCTACGCATCCCCGTGTCGATCTCCACCTGCACCGGGACCGGCCGCGGGCGCGGGGCCTCCCGGAGCGCCTCCCGGAGACGCTCGAGGTGGGCGCGTTCCTGGAGGGCGGGGACGAGGTGCCGGGCGAGGACCTCCCGGGCATCCTCCCGATCGAGAACCCCGCCGAGCACGAGGAGCGGGGCGGCGATGCCGGCGTCCCGGAGCGCAGCGGCCTCCTCGACGCTCACCACCGCGAGCTCCTCGCACCCGGCGGCGAGGAGCGCGCGGGCCACGGAAAGGGCACCGTGGCCGTAGGCGTCGGCCTTGACCACGGCCACCACCCGGCGCCCCCCGGCGAGCTCCCGGGCCACGGCGAGATTCGAGCGCAGGGCGTCGAGGTCGATGCGCGCGACCACGGGGCGCATCCCCGGGAGCGTATCCGATCCCGCCGTGATAGGTTGGAGGCCGCGCCCGCGATCGGGCGGGCACGCACCGCGGTTCCGACATGACCACGATCGAGATCCTCGTCAACGGCGAGAGCCGGAAGGTCCCGGAGGGCTGCACCGTCGGGCGGCTGCTCGGCCTCCTCGAGCTCGGCGCCCGGCGCGTGGCGGTGGCCGTGAACCGCGAGGTGGTTCCCCGCTCGCGGCGGGACGCGGTGCGCCTCCGGGCCGGAGACCGGGTGGAGATCCTCGAGGCCGTGGGCGGCGGCTGAGGGAGCCCGACCCCGGGTCCCCGGAGATCAGGATGGGAGGAGCAGCCATGGGCGAGGGCTACAGCCTCGGTCGGTACCACTTCACCTCGCGGCTGATCATCGGCACGGGAAAGTACGCCTCCTTCGAGCAGAACCTCGCCGCCGCCGAGGCCTCGGGTGCGGAGATGGTGACCGTCGCGCTCCGGCGCGTGAAGCTCGATGCGCCCCCGGGCGAGGGACTCTTCGACTTCATCCGCCCGGACCGCTTCACCATCCTGCCCAACACCGCCGGGTGCACCACGGCCGAGGACGCCATCACCACCGCGCACCTCGCCCGGGAGCTCCTCGACACCGACCTCGTCAAGCTCGAGGTGATCGGCGACGAGAAGACGCTCTTCCCCGACGTCCCGGCCACCCTCGAGGCCGCGCGCGTGCTCGTGGACGAGGGCTTCACGGTGCTGCCCTATGTGAACGACGACCCGGTGGCCTGCCAGCGGCTCGCCGCCATGGGCTGCGCCGCGGTGATGCCGCTCGCGGCCCCCATCGGTTCGGGTCTCGGCATCCGGAACCCGGCCAACATCCGCATCATCCTCGAAACGGTGGACGTGCCGGTGATCGTCGACGCGGGCGTGGGCACGGCCAGCGACGCGGCCATCGCCATGGAGCTCGGCTGCACCGCCGTGCTCATGAACACCGGGATCGCCGCTGCCCGCGACCCGGTGCGGATGGCCCGCGCCATGCGGCTCGCCGTGGAGGCCGGGCGCCTCGCCTACGAGGCGGGGCGCATGCCGAGGCGGCTTTACGCCTCGGCCTCGAGTCCCCTCGACGGCCTGGCGAGCTTCTAGGCCGTCGCGTTTCGCCGTGCACCTCGGCGGCCGGCCCATCCTCTGCCTGGTGACCGACCGGCGCCTCGCCCGCGGCCCGCTCCCGGCCCGGGTGGCGGCCGCCGTGGCCGGCGGTGTGGACCTCGTGCAGATCCGGGAGAAGGACCTCGACGGGGAGCCCCTCGCAAGGCTCGTGGAGGCCGTGCAGCGGGCGCTCCGGGGGACCGGGGCGCGGGTGATCGTGAACCGGCGCCTCGACGTGGCGATGGCGACCGGGGCCGACGGCGTGCACCTCGGGTGGGACGCCGTGGGGCCGGCCGACGCCCGGGCCCTGCTCGGCCCCGGGGCCCTCGTCGGCGTCTCCACCCACGACCCGGACGAGGCCCTCGCCGCCGCGGGCGACCCGGCGGTGGACTACGTGCAGATCGCGCCCGTGCTTCCCCCGCGCTCCAAGCCGGCCGGCCGGCCGGCCCTCGGCCTCGCGGTGCTCGAGCGGCTGGGGGAAGCCCCGCGACCGGTCCTGGCCCAGGGGGGCCTCGACGCCGGCCACGCCGCGGCGGCCGTGTCCGCCGGCGCGGCCGGGGTCGCGGTGACCGGCGCCATCCTGGACGCCCGCGACCCGCGCGAAGCAGCCGCTAGGATCCGCCGGCGGCTCGACGCCGCCTCGGCGGCCCGCGCCGCGACCGGGGCGAAGGCCCCGGGCCCGACCGGCCGATGAGGAGAGCCATGCGCGCCCTGCCCCGCATTCCGCCCGCCCTCCCGGCGGGCGCCCTCGCCCTGCTCGGGCTCCTCGGGCCCGCGCTCCCCGCCCGGAGCGAGGAGGCGCCGGAACCCGCCCGCCCCGGAGTCCGACCGTGGGAGCCGCTCCAGGAGCGGATCATCGAGGTCTCCGACCGCGTCAAGCCCTCGGTGGTGCACATCGAGGCCATCGTGAAGGTCAACGACCGGCGCAACCAGGTCACCGGCTCGGGGGTCATCGCCTCGGCCGACGGCGACATCCTCACCAACCACCACGTGGTGGAGCACGCCGAGAAGGTGAGCGTCACCATCCCCGGCCGGAAGGGCAAGGTCGAGGCCGAGGTGGTCGGAAGCGACAAGCAGACCGACATCGCCCTGCTCCGGATCGAGCCCGACAGCCCCCTCGCGGTGGCGGAGTTCGGCAGCGCCGAGGATCTCCGGGTCGGGCAGTGGGTGCTCGCCATCGGCAATCCCTACGGCCTCGACGGCACGGTCTCCTTCGGGATCGTCTCGGCGAAGGGGCGCAACCTCGAGATCCCGCACCTGCTGAACGACTTCATCCAGACCGACGCGATGATCGACCGCGGCTCCTCCGGCGGCCCCCTCGTGGATCTCGACGGCCGGGTGGTGGGCATCAACTCCCGGGGGCAGGGACGGGGAATCGGCTTCACCATCCCCATCGACACCGCCCTCGACGTGATGCGGCAGATCGCCGAGGGCGGGATCGAACGCGGCTGGCTCGGGATCACCGTGCAGCCCGTGGACCGGGACCTCGCCGCCTATTTCGGCGACCCGGACCTCACCGGCGTGCTCGTGAACAGTGTCAGCCGGGGCTCTCCAGCCGAGCGCGCCGGGCTCGAGCCGGGCGACATCATCGTGGCCTTCGACGGACGGCCGGTGGAGGCGGAAAAGGAGGAGGACCTCGGCACCTTCCAGCGCATGGTCGCCTCCCACGATCCGGGCGACGAGGTCCGGCTCCGCTACCGCCGTGGCGACCGGGAGCGGGAGGTGGGCGTCCGGCTCGGGCGGCAGCCCAAGGTGGTGCCCGAGGAGGCGGAGACCGAGGACGGCTTCCACGTCCAGGAGATCACGGAGAGCCTCTACCGCGAGCAGCGGCTCCCCACCCGCAAGGGGGTCTACGTCTCCTTCGTGGCGCGGGGCTCCCCCGCCAGCGAGGCCGGCCTGCGCCGCGGCGACGTGGTGGTGAGCGTCGAGGATCGGAAGGTCGAGGACCTCGAGGACTTCGAGCAGGCCATGGAGGCCGTGGAGGACCGCGACCGCCTGCTCGTGACCGCGCGGCGCGGCCAGGAGACGAAGTTCCTGCTGCTCAAGCGGCGCCCGGTCATCCGCGCGGCGGAGGACGACGACCGCGAGGCGCTCGGCTCGCGATCCCGCAGGCCGGAGGATGCCCCGCCGGCGCCCGACGAGGCTCCGGCACCCGGCCCCTGACCCCACGGGCCCGGGGAAGCCCCGCGGCGCCCGCGGGAGGCGCGCCGGGCTTCAGGAGTCGGCCCCTTCCTCCCCGAGGTCGAAGGCGGCCGCCCCGGGTCCGAGCTGCACCGGCATCGGCCGGGCCTCCCGCCCGAAGCGGGCCCGGTAGCGCGCGGCGAGCTCCCGACCGAGCTCCCCGGCGGCCCCGGCCCGCACCAGGTGGAGCGTAGAGCCACCGAACCCCGCGCCGGTCAGGCGCGAGCCGAGCCCACCGGGCAGCCCGTCGGCCTCGTCGCACAGGAAGTCGAGTTCGGGGATGCTGACCTCGAAGTCCTCGCGCAGGCTCCGCATCCCGTCCCGCAGCACGGCGCCCGCGCTCTCGAGGTCGCACGCTTCGAGGGCCCGGGCGAGGGCATCCACCCGCTCGTTTTCGGTGAGCACGTGGCGGACCCGCCGCGCGAGCAG
>JALSIO010000117.1 GCA_026989995.1 Myxococcales bacterium | reverse complement strand
CCACCGTGTTGCTGTGCACGAAGGCCGCCGGGCCGTCGATGCTGCGATCGACATGGCTCTCCGCCGCCAGGTTCACCAGGTAGCGGGGCCGGTGCTCCCGAAGCAGGCCCAGCACGAGATCCCGGTCTGCGAGGTCGCCCTCGACCAGGCGGAATCGGGGTCCCGGCGGGATTCCGGACAGGCTCTCGCGGTGCCCGGCGTAGGTGAGCCGGTCGAGCGCGACCACCGCCCGGTCCTCCCGGCGAAGCACCGCGCGCACGAAGTTGGCCCCGATGAAGCCGGCGGCGCCGGCTACCAGGAAGGTCTCCACGGGACTCCTCCGCGCTCAGGGGGAAGGTCGGCAGAGCCGCCCCGCCCTCCGGACTGCCGTTTCGCCCCCCGGAAAAGACGATAGCCCCGCGGGAGTTCGCCGGGCGGGCGCGGCGGGTCAAGTCCCGGGGTGCTTCTGCCGATGTCCGGACGTGCGCCCGGCCTGCTGCCGGCCTGCCGCAGCCCCGCGGAGGCCACCGGCCGGGCAGGGGGGGCGGTGCGGCGCATCCTCGTCGGACTCCTGGCGGCCCTGGTCCAGACCGGCTGCTTCCAGGTCCACTACGCCTACGACGGGCCCAAACTGCTCACCACCGCACCGGGTGTCGGCACCCGCGCCCGCGTGGTTCGCCACTTCGAGGTCCACCGCCGCCAGTTCTACTGGCTGTTCGGCCTCGTGCCCGTCGGGGAGCGGGTCAACGGCGCGGAGATCGCCGCGGCCGAGGCCGGCGGCGCGGATGGCGTGGTCAACCTGGAGCTCGCCGACGGGCAGGACCTGCTCGACTACGCGATCAGCAACGGCCTGTGCCTGCTCCAGCTGCTGTGCGGGTCGTGGTCGGTGTGGGTGGAGGGCGACGTGGTGGAGCTCGTCGGTCCCCCCGAGACGGCCTGGCTCGGCCCGGGCGGGGCGCCCGCCGTCTCCGCGGGCCCCGGGGAGGCGGAGTGATGCACCGCGTCCGACTCCTGCTGCTCGGCGTGCTCCTCCTTCCGGGCGCGGGCGGCTGCATGTACCGCATGGAGCACCGGCTGCCGCTCGACGCGACCTTCGGGACCGTGCGGGCCGAGGACGCCACCCGGATTCCCTTCGCCCGGTCGGGCACCAAGCGCTACCTGCTCGGCGGCCTCCTGCCCTGGTCGACCTCCTTCGACTCCGCGGGCGGGCTGGTGGAGGGCCGGCCGGGCCGGCGGGTGGAGCGGCTCGAGATCCGCACCCGCTTCGGGCTCTTCGACGCGCTGCTCAAGTACGTGCCCTACGCGGGCTACCTGCTCGCGCAGCGCCAGGTGGAGGTCCGCGGGGTCTACGTGGACCCGGTCGACGTGGCGGCCTCTCCGGCGGCCGGGACTCAGCCGCCCGCAGGTCCCCCGTCGTCGTTCCGCTGAGCCTCCTCGGGAGGCAGGCGGTCCACGCGCACCCGGGTGATGCGGGTGCCCGAGAGATCCACCACGGCCAGCTCGTATCGGCCCACGCGCACCACGTCCCCTTTGCGCGGGGACCGGCCGAGTGTGTTGAAGATGAGCCCCGAGAGGGTGTCCCCGGGTGCGGCCTCGAGGTCCCAACCGGTGGCCCGGTTGAAGTCCAGCACCTTGATGCGGCCGAGGGCGAGGTAGGAGCCGTTCTCGAGCCTTCGGATGGCCTGGAGCTCCTCGCGATCGAACTCGTCGCGGATCTCGCCCACGATCTCCTCGAGGATGTCCTCCTGGGTGACGAGGCCGAGGGTCACCCCGAACTCATCCTTGACCACGGCCACGTGCACGAAGGCGCGCTGCATGTCGGCCAGGAGCTCCAGGATGGGCTTGCGCTCGGGGATGCGGAGGACGGGCTTCAGGATGCCATGGACGTCGCGGCGGCCCTCGCGGTGGGCCTTGACGAGGTCCTTGAAGTGGATCACCCCGATGATGTGGTCGATGTCCCCCTCGTAGATGGGAGCCCGCGTGTAGCGCTCCTCGAGCATGCGCTCGAGCATCTCCGAGAGCTCCATGTCCACGGGAAAGGCGAGGATCTCCGTGCGGGGGACCATGATCTCGCCGGCGGTCATCGCCTCGGCGCCCGCCGCGGCCCCCATGATGGCCAGCGCGCTGCCATCGGGCGGGCCGGTGCGGATCTGGCGCGCGAGGCGAAGCACCTCCTCGGAGCTGTGGGGGGCCGTCTCCGCGCCCCCGGCGACCCAGCCGACCACGGGCTCGACGAGGCGGTCGAAGAGCGCGTGGACGGGGCGCAGGAGCTGGTGCGCGAGGTAGATGGGCAGGGCCACGGCATAGGCGATGCGCTTCGGGTGGGCCGCGGCGACGGCCTTGGGGAGCACCTCGCAGAAGATCAGGACCACCACCGTCATGAGCACCGTGGACACGAACAGCCCCCGGCCCTCGCCGAGGTAGTGCATCGCGAGTGCCGAGGCGGCGCCGGCGCCCAGGATGTTGGCCAGGTTGTTCCCGAGCAGGAGGGTGACCAGCAGCCTCGAGGTCGAGGAGAGGAGGTCGCGAACGGCCACCGCAGACGGGCTGCGCCCCTCCCGGATGTCGCCCTCGATGTCGGGCTCCCGCATCCGCAGCAGCGCGGTTTCGCTCCCGGAGAAGAGGGCCGAGAAGAGGAGGCAGGCCAGGATCAGGCCGGAGAGGGAGATCGGATCCAAGGGGACTCCGTGGTTCGCCGCCGGCGGTGCGCGCGCAGACCGGAACTCCGCGCGTCCGCCGGGAGCGGGCTTGGCAGGTATCGGGGGTGGGGTCTCACCCGGCGGATCGCGGCCTGTGGGCCGTCCGGGGCGCTCGCGCGCCGATGCGTCCTGGGGTCGCGGGGCTCAGGCCGGGCTCCGGAGGGGCCGGGGGGTGGTGGAGCTGAGGGGAGTCGAACCCCTGACCTCGTGAATGCCATTCACGCGCTCTCCCAACTGAGCTACAGCCCCGGAGGGCAAAAAAACTATCGCCCGACCCCGGCCGTGTCAAAGGCCGCGACCTCCAGGCGGGGCGATTCCCGCGCGTCCGCACGGGCTTGTCGGACGGCTGCCGGTCACCGTGGTATGCTCCGCGCCCGCCCGCCGGAGTGGCGAAACCGGTAGACGCAGGGCCCTCAAAAGGCCCCGGCCTTCGGGCCGTGTGGGTTCGAATCCCACCTCCGGCACCGAACTCGGGCGGCGATCCGGCCGGCGGGCCCGAATCTCCGGCCCGGCGGCGCGTCCAATCAGCGTGGCCGCGCGGGGCCCGGAAGGCGGGTCCCGGGCCACGAGGAAAGGAGACGTGACCCGATGAGCAAGACGGCGACCCGGATGGCCCTGCTGCTGGTGGTGCTGGTGGCCGCGCCGCTGGTGATGCCCACCATGGCGTCGGCCCAGTACCGAGAGTTCACGGGCCGCATCGACCGGATCAACAAGAAGAAGATGATCGTCGACAACCGGAAGGGCGACAAGGTGTCCTTCCACAAGCCGGACGAGGTGGAAGTCTCGGGCGAGGGCAAGTCGAGCTGGGAGGACCTCAAGAAGGGCGACTGGGTGTCGGTGTCCTGGAAGATGATGGACAAGCCGCGCCTCGCCTACAAGGTGAAGGTCCTGCCCCCGCGCGAGGAGGAGTAGGGACCGGCCGCGGAGCCACCGGCCCGGCCCGCCGTCCGCGGTTGGCGGGGCGCCGGGCCGGCACGCCGCGGGCGCGCGAGGCAGAGGAGGCAAAGGGGGAGGGAGCCGTGGCCAGCCCGAAGCAGCCGCTCCTCCGCACCGACCAGTTTCTCCGCTACCGACGACATCTCATCCTCCCCGAGGTGGGGGTGGAGGGCCAGCGCGAGCTCCTGCGCTCCCGGGTTCTCCTGGTGGGCGCGGGGGGGCTGGGCTGCCCCGCGGCCCAGTACCTGGCCGCGGCGGGAGTGGGCACCCTCGGCCTGGTGGACTTCGATCGCGTCGACCTCTCCAACCTGCAGCGGCAGATCCTCTACACCACCGCGGACGTCGGACGGCCCAAGGTCGAGGTGGCCACGGAACGGGTCCAGGCGCTGAACCCGGATGTGAAGGTCGAGATCCACCCCCTGCGGCTCGACTCCTCGAACGCCCTCGACGTCCTCGAGCCCTACGACGTGGTCGTCGACGGGACGGACAACTTTCCCACCCGCTACCTCACCAACGACGCCTGCGTGCTGCTCGGCAAACCCAATGTCCACGGGTCGATCTTCCGGTTCGAGGGTCAGGCCACCGTCTTCGACGCCAGGCGGGGGCCCTGCTACCGGTGCCTCTTCCCAGAACCCCCGCCGCCCGGGGCCGTTCCCTCCTGTGCCGAGGGAGGCGTGCTCGGGGTGCTGCCGGGCATCATTGCCACGCTGCAGGCCATCGAGACGATCAAGCTTCTGCTCGGGATCGGCGAGCCGCTGGTCGGCCGGCTCCTGCAGTTCCACGCCCTCGACATGCGCTTCACCGAGTTTCGCCTGGCCCGGGATCCGGAGTGCCCGGTCTGCGGCGAGCATCCCACGATCAAGGAGCTCATCGACTACGAGGGCTTCTGCGGCCTGCCGGCGGCGGACGCCACCTCGGAGGTCGACGAGGTGACCGCCGAGGAGCTCGCGCGGAGGTTGCGCACCGGCGAGGGCCTCCTGCTCGTCGACGTGCGCGAGCCCGAGGAGTACGAACGCGCGCGCATCGAGGGAGCCCGGCTGATCCCCCTCGGTCAGCTCGAGCAGCGGCTTGGAGAGCTCGAGCCGTGGCGCGGACGCCCGATCGTGGTGACCTGCCACCACGGCCCGCGCGGCGTGCGGGCCTGCCGGCTGCTGCGGGAGCACGGCTTCGAGGACGTCCGCAACCTGGCGGGTGGCATCGAGGCCTGGTCGCTCACCGTGGACCCGGAGGTGCCCCGCTACTAGTCTGGGCGGTGGCCGCGCTCGGGGCCCGCTCCGCCTCCGAGCCCGGTGTTTCCGCCGCCCCGCCCCGGCCGTCCGGAGCCGGCGCGCCGGGCACGGGAAGCTGGCCACGGGGAGCCGGACGCGGGGACGTGGTCCACGGGGAAGGGGCAGGGGGCACAGCATGGCCCGTCGACGCATTCCCGATCCGCTCGAGCGCCGCACGCTCGTCGAGGCGGACCTCGCTCCCGAGCGCGCCCTGGCCATCGCCGAGGCCTATCTCGACCAAGGCCGCGACGTGGAGGCGGTGGCGTTCCTCGAGAAGACCCGGGCGCGGGACCGCCTCCTCGAGCTCCAGCGTCGGGCCATCGAGTCGGGGGACGCCTTCCTCCTGCAGGAGGTGGCCCGGGCCCTCGGCTCCGAGCCCGGCCGGGCGACGTGGGAGTCGCTGGCGCGAGCTGCGGAGGCCGCCGGCAAGGAGCTCTATGCGGAGGAGGCCCGGCGCCGGCTCGCGCATGCTCCCACGGAGGACCAGGGGGCCTGAGGTCGA
>JALSIO010000116.1 GCA_026989995.1 Myxococcales bacterium | reverse complement strand
TCCATGCCCACGGCCGCCCCCACCACGTCCACGAGCGCATCCACCGCGCCCACCTCGTGGAAGTGCACCCGGTCCACCGCCGTGCCGTGGACCCGCGCCTCGGCGCGCGCGAGGTGAAGGAAGATCGCCTGGGCCCGGTCCCGGACGGGACCCCGCAGCGGCGCCCGGTCGAGCAGCCGGCGGATCTCGGCGAAGTGCCGCCCCCGGGCACGTCGCGCGCTCGCCGGCACCACCACCCGCAGATAGCGCGCCGCGAGCGCCCCGCGGCGCACGCGCGAGATCCGCAGCCGGAAGGACACCGGAAGCGCGCGGAGATCCTCCTCGAGGGCGCGGCGGGAGAGGCCGAGATCGAGGAGCGCAGCCAGGAACATGTTCCCGGAGATCCCGGAGAAGAGGTCGAGGTGGAGGGTCGGGCCACCCGCGCTAGAGCCGGTTGATGAGCGAGGCGACATAGGCGGCTCCGAATCCGTTGTCGATGTTCACCACGGCCACGTTCGATGCGCAGCTGTTGAGCATCCCGAGCAGCGCCGCCAGGCCGCCGAAGGAGGCCCCGTACCCGACACTGGTCGGCACGGCCAGGACGGGGCGGTCCACCAGGCCGCCGACCACCGAGGGGAGCGCGCCCTCCATCCCGGCCACCACGATCAGCACCCGGGCCGCGCGAAGGCGTTCGCCCTCGCCGAGAAGCCGGTGGATGCCGGCGACTCCCACGTCCTGGAGGGTCTCCACCGGGTTGCCGAGGAACCGGGCCACGCCCGCGGCCTCGGCGGCCACCGGCAGGTCGGCGGTTCCGGCGGAGACCACGAGCACCGTTCCACGGCCGGCCACCGGCGGGTCCTCGCCGACCAACAGCAGGCGGCCCTCCGCGTCGTAGCGCGCGCCGGGAATGCGACCCCCCAGGGACTCGGCGAGCTCGGCGGAGACCCGGGTCACCAGCACCCGCTGGCCCGCGTCGCGAAGCGCTCCGGCGATGCGCTCGATCTGGGCGGGCCGCTTGCCCGGCGCGTAGATCACCTCCGGAAAACCGTGTCGGAGTGCCCGGTGGGTGTCGACCCGCGCGTGCTCCACGTCGACGTACGGAAGCGCAGCCAGCCGTTCGAGTGCCTCCTCGGTGGCGACGTCACCACGGCGGTGTGCCTCGAGCAGCTCCCGGAGGCGATCGCGATCCATGGGCGCGGAGGGTAGGAGATGGCTGGAGCGCGGGGGAGCACCGCCCTGCCCCACCGCCGTGCCGCTCAGGGGCCAGGCGACAGGACGAGACCGAGCCGTACGAGCAGCTCGCCATCGCGGCAGCGCAGCGTCACGGCCGCCAGGGAGGAGCCGGGCCGGACGGCTCCGAGCCCCTCGAGCTCGCGCAGGGGAGCCGGGCCGGCGAGGGCGACGGGGGGCTCCGGCAGCAGGAGCTCGGAGAGTCCCTCCCCCACCGCGCCGAGGAGCTTCGAGGCCAGGATGTTGGCGATCTCCGCCTGGACGGCCCCAGCCGGTGCCGCGGGCCACGAAGCCGGCCTCCGCCGGGCGAGGGCCTCGCCGATGGAGACCACCACCCCTCCCGCCCCCCCCGCCACGGGTACGAAGAGCAGGCGCCCCCCCGGCGGCGGCGCGAGCCGGAACACCTCCACGGGCCCGGACTCCGAGGATGCGACCGGTTCCCGGATGAGCCTGCCGAGTGCGTCCGCCACCGCGGCGCTGCCGCGACCCACGAGGGGAACGAGCGCCGCCGTGTCGCGGGCAGCCGGACGCCGACCGAGCCTCACGAGACCAGCGCCGGATCGACGAGGAAGACCGGTCTTCCGTCGGCCAGCACCGTGAGTCCCGCGAGGGCGCGGAGGGGCGAGAGGAGCTCGGGGACCGGCTTCACGAAGATCTCCTGCTGGCCGACCAGCCGGTCCACGCGAAGCGCCGCCCGGGAGCCGCGCACCTCCGCCAGGACCAGGAGCGCGTGGCCGGCGGGCGGGGCTTCCGCGAAGCGCAGCGAGTCCGCGAGGTCGAGCACGGGCACCGGCTCGTCCTCCAGCAGGACGAAGCGCTCGCTTCCGCTGCGCTCCACCGCGTGGGCCGGCACCTCGACCACCTGTTCGACCTTCCCGATCGGCAGGGCGACCACCTCCCCTCCGAGGCCCACCAGCAGGACCCGCTGCACCGCGGCCGTCACCGGAACCACGAGGACGGCCGCGGTGCCCTCTCCCGCCCGGCTCGAGATCTCCACGCGGCCGCCGAGCGATTCGAGGGTGGCGCGCACGGCGTCCATCCCCACACCGCGGCCCGAGATCTCCGACACCCTCCGAGCCGTGGAAAGGCCCGGGCGGAAGACGAGCTCCGCGACCTGGTCGTCCGGAAGGTCCTCGGCGAGATCCGGGTGGAGCAGCCCGGCCTCGGCTGCGCGACGGCGGATCGAGGCGAGATCGAGCCCGCGGCCGTCGTCGCGGACCTCGATCCGGATCGCTTCCCGCTCGCGCCGCGCTGCGACCCGAATGGTTCCCACCTCGTCCTTGCCGCAGCGGCGGCGCTCCTCCGGAGGCTCGAGGCCGTGGTCCACGGCATTGCGGACCAGGTGGACGAGCGGGTCGGAGAGGCGGTCGAGAATCGAGCGGTCGAGCTCGAGCTCGGCCCCCGCGAGCTCGACCCGCACGCGCTTTCCCTGGTCCCGGGCCAGGGTCCGCGCCAGCCGGGGAAGCGGCTCCACCACGCGGAGCAACGGCACCGTGCGCAGATCGAGGGCGCGGCGCTGGAGCTCGCCCACCACGCGCTCCATGCGGTCGAATCCCTCGACCACCTCGGTCCCCGCATCGCCGGAACCGGCCGAATCGGAGAGCGCGCGGAGCTGGGAGCTGGTGAGGATCACCTCGCCCACGGTGGCGAGGAAGCGATCGAGGGTCTCCGTCCGGACCCGCACCGTGGGCGGTGGGCGCAGGAGCTCGCGGGGCGTGCGCGCCGCAGTCGGCGCGGTGGCGCCGGCGAGGCCCGAAGCCGGTCCCTCCGCCACTGCGGGAGCGGGCGCCGCGGCCAGCCGGTCCGGCTCCGGAACCGGTGGCCCCTCGCCGGCGAGCTCCTCGAGGAGCTCCGGCGCCGCCCGGGCCCCGGGGTTCCCCTCCCGGACGGCGGCGACGAGAGCCTCGAGGGCGTCGAGCCCCCGGAGCAGAAGCGGCAGGTCGGCGGAGGAGTCCGCGCACCCGGCGCCTCGCACGCGCTGCATCCGCTCCTCGAGGCAGTGGGCGAGGGCGACGACCCCGTCGTAGGACAGTGTGGCCGCCATCCCCTTGATGGAGTGCGCCATCCGGAAGGCCGCGTCGATGGCCTCGGCGTCCGCCGGGTCCTTCTCGAGCTCGGCGAGGGCCCGGCCGAGCTCGGCCAGGTGCTCGGCGACCTCCTCGAGGAAGAGCCGCCGGTACTTCTCGAGGTCCACGGGGGGCTAGCCGTCCTTCTCGAGCACCTTGCGAAGGGTCGAGAGAACGGCGTCGGGGCGGAAGGGCTTGACCACGAAGTCCGTGGCCCCGGCGGCCAGGGCCTCCATGACCAGGGTCTCCTGGCCGAGGGCGCTGCACATCACCACGCGGGCCGTGGGATCGATGGACCGGATCTCCTGCACCGCATCGATGCCGGAGCGGCGCGGCATCACGATGTCCATGGTCACGAGGTCCGGCCGGAGCCGCTCGAAGGCCTCCACCGCTTCGACGCCGTCGGAGGCCTGTCCCACCACCTCGAAGCCCTCGGGCTCGATGATCTCGCGGATCATCTCCCGCATGAACGACGCATCGTCGGCCACCAGCACCCGCACCTTCACACCGAGTCTCCTTCCCCGGCCGGCAGGGGGCCGGCCGCTTGCTGCACCAGTTCCCGCGCCCGCGCGAGCAGCCGCG
The DNA here is from genome assembly GCA_026989995.1 of Myxococcales bacterium. Classification (GTDB taxonomy): domain Bacteria; phylum Myxococcota_A; class UBA9160; order UBA9160; family JALSIO01; genus JALSIO01. The sequence continues at coordinate 1,537 of JALSIO010000116.1, read as the reverse complement.
CCGGATCGAGGATCGCCGTGATCCGCCCGAGGACGGACGCGCGCTCCACGACCACGTCCGGCCCTCCCACCGCCGGCCCGGGAGCGTGTTCCGCCAGCGAGATCACACGGTCCACGGGCATGGCCATGCGGAGCGCCTCGCTTCCCGGCTCCGCGATGACGAGCAGGTGCCCCGGGTCGGGGACCTCCTCCCAAGGGATGCCGAGCAGGGAGGCGGCGTGCAGGACCGGGACCGCCTCGCCGTGGAGGTTGGTCACGCCGCCGAGCCCGGCAGGGAGCCCGGGGACCGCCGCAACGGGCCCGAAGTCCGCGACCTCCACCACCGCGGCCAGCGGGAGGGCGTAGCGGCTCCCGCCCACCTCGAAGGCGAGGAACTGCAGCGCGGTCGCCGTCGCCACCGGGGCGATCACACCGGCCTCCCCCGTGCCGTAGCGCCGGGCGGGCTCCCCGTGCGGAGGGTTTCGACGGCCCGGGTGAGCTCCCCCGCGAGCGCCCGCAGGTCGGAGGAGGCGGCGGCCAGCGAGGCCACGGAGCCGCCCCAACGCTCGGCGCTGCGCCCCAGCCGTTCGATCGCGGCCGCGGTCTCCCGGGCCCCCGCGGAGAGCTCGTCGACCTGCTGCACCATGCGCTGGGCGTCCCGGGCCTGGGCGTCGGCCTCCTGGAAGATCTCCTCCGCGCGCCCGGCCGCCTCCCCCACGGCCGCGCGGATCTGCTCCAGCGAATGGGCGATGGTGTTGACGTCCTCCCTCCCCTCGCCGATGACCTGGCTCGCCATGCGCATCTCGTCGGCCACCTCATGGGTCTCCGACTCGATCTCGTGGATGAGCTTCTCGATCTCCTGGGCGCTGCGGCCGGCGCTCTCCGCCAGCTTGCGGATCTCCTCGGCCACCACCGAGAACCCGCGGCCGGCCTCTCCGGCGCGGGCGGCCTCGATGGAGGCGTTCAGGGAGAGGAGGTTCGTGCGATGGGCGACGCTCGTGATCAGCGACGTGATCTGGTGGACGTGGCGGGTCTTGGCCTCGAGCTGGAAGACGAGGGCTCCGGCCTGCTCCATGCGCTCGAAGACGGTGCGCATCTTCTCGATGGCGAGTCGCGAGACGTCGGCGCCCGCGTGGGCCTTCTGGTTGGCTTCGGCGGCGAAGCCGAAGGCCTCCCGCGCGCGGGAGGAGTTGAGATCCACGGCCTGGGCGATGTCGTGCACGAGGCGGGCGGCGCTGCGCAGCAGCTCGTCCTGCCGCTGCATGCCCCGCGAGACCTCCGATGAAGTCTCCGCGAGCTCGGTGTGGCTGGTGCGCAGCTCCTCGGCGGCGCCGGATACGGAATGCGCCGAGGCGGAGACCTCCGAGGCGGTGTGCTGGATGCGCGCCACGAGGTCCCGGAGTCCGGCGGTGACCTCCTGCACCCCGCGGCGGAGGTCCTCGAGCTCGTCGTGCAGGCGGGAGCGCCCGGGGGCTTCGACGCCCGAAAGGAGGTCCCCGCTGCGGATCCGCTCGGTGGCGCGGAGGAGCTCGCCGAAGCTCCGCGTGAAGCGACGCGCG
>JALSIO010000115.1 GCA_026989995.1 Myxococcales bacterium | reverse complement strand
GGGAGCCACGCCGCGCAGACGGCGCGCATGCTCACGGGGATCGAGGAGGTTCTGCTTCGCGAGCGGCCCGACTGGGTCCTCGTCTACGGCGATACGAACTCGACCCTCGCCGGTGCCCTTGCGGCCGCCAAGCTCGGCCTCCCCATCGCCCATGTGGAGGCGGGCCTGCGCTCCGGGGATCCCTCCATGCCGGAGGAGATCAACCGTGCGCTCACGGACCGGATCTCCCGGCTCCTGCTCGCGCCGACCGGAACCGCCGTACGGAACCTGCGGGGCGAGGGCGTGGATCCGGCGTGGATCGTGCGCACGGGTGACGTGATGTACGACGCCTGTCTCCTCTTCCTGCCCTTCGCGCCGGACCCGGCAGAGGTCGCAGGAATTTCCGGCCTCGCGGACCGCTCCTACGTGCTCGCCACGGTCCACCGCGCGGCGAACACCGACGATCCGGTCCGTCTCACGGCCATCGCGCGCGGGCTCGGCGAGGTGGCCCGCTCGGTGCCCGTGCTGTTTCCAGTTCACCCGCGCACCCGCCGGGCCCTGGCCGCGGCGGGCGAGCTCGAGGCCATGCGGGCGGCGGGGGTCCGCGTGCTGCCGCCCCTGGGCTATCTGGAGATGATGGCCCTCGAGCGGGCGGCTGCCCTCGTCGCGACGGACTCGGGCGGGGTGCAGAAGGAGGCCTTCTTCCACGGCCGACCCTGCGTCACGCTGCGGCGGGAGACCGAATGGGTGGAGCTCGTCGAGCTCGGATGGAACCGGCTCGTGGATCCGACCGACCCGGGCACGGTGGCCGAGGGCATTCTGGCCGCCCTCGCGTGCCCGCCCCCCGGGCCCGAGCGCCCCGAGGTCTTCGGCAAGGGCCAGGCGGCCGATGCCGTGGTCGCGGCCCTCGCGGCTGCCGCGGCGTCCCAGGCCTGAAGGGCCCCTCCAGACCCGGGCCGGGCTTCTGCAACCCTTCGGTCGGGAGAGGCGCTGCGGCCGGGGATGGGGGCGGGCCGAACGCTGCCGGAGGAAGAAGCCTTGTGTGGATTCGTCGGGGTGGTCGCGCAGGGGGGTGGCGCGATCCCGGTGGCGCGCCTTCGGGCGGCCACCGCGCTCCTCCGCCACCGCGGTCCCGACGACGAGGGCTTCCTGCTCGCGGCCACCGACCTCCGCAGGGTGCGCGAGGCCGGCGGCCCGGAGACGCCGGCGGTCCTCGGGCTGCCGCCGCTCGAGGCGGTGGGCGGCGAGGACTTCGACTTCGGTCTCGGGTTCCGCCGGCTGGCGGTCCAGGACCCGAGCCCCGCGGGCCACCAGCCGATGGGCAGCCCCGACGGCCGGCTCTTCGTCGCCTTCAACGGCGAGCTCTACAACCACCTCTCGCTCCGCCCCGAGCTCGAGGCCGCGGGCTGGCGCTTCGCGGGCCGGAGCGACACGGAGACGCTTCTCGCCGCGTGGCAGATCCTCGGACCCGCGTGCCTGGAGCGCTTCGAGGGCATGTGGGCGATCGCGGTGGTGGACTTCGCGGCGGGGCGGCTGACCCTCTCCCGCGACCGCTTCGGCATCAAGCCGCTCTACCTCTGCCGGGGCGGGGACGGAGTCCTCTTCGCCTCGGAGATCGGCGCGCTGCTCGAGCTCCGCGGGGGGTCCCCGCGGATCCACCCCGGCTCCTGGTTCCGCTACCTGCGCTTCGGCATCACCGACGCCGGGCGCGAGACGCTGCTCCGCGGAGTGGAGCGCGTGCTCCCCGGAACCTGCGTCTCCTTCGATCTGCCGCTTTCCCCCGGGCGCGGGGACCCTCGGGAGCGCCGGTTCTGGAGTCTTCCGGGTGCCGCGGCGGCGCCGCGGGACCGGGGCGAGGCCACGGCGGCGCTTCGCGAACGCTTCCTCGAGAGCGTTTCCGCCCATCTCCTGTCCGACGTACCGCTCGGCGTGGCGCTTTCCGGTGGCATCGATTCGGCCGCGGTGCTCGCCGGCGCCCGAAGCGCACTGCCGGCGGGGACGCGGATCCGGGCCTTTGGCATGGTCGCGGGCGACCCCGCGCTCGACGAAGAGCGCTTCATGCGCCTCGCCGCGGGGGCCGCCGGTGTGGAGCTCCTTCGCGTGCATCCGGATGCCGCGGAGCTCGAAGCCGATCTCGAGCGGCTGGTGCGCGTCCAGGACGAGCCCTTCATCAGCACCAGCATCTACGCGCAGTACCGGGTCTTCCGCCTGGCGCGCGAGGCCGGGGCGCGGGTCGTGCTCGGCGGGCAGGGGGCGGACGAGCTCCTGGCCGGCTATCCGAGCTACCTCGGCGCCCGCCTCGCCTCGCTGCTCCGGGCCGGCCGGCTGCTCCGGGCCCGTCGCTTCGCCCGAGCGGCCGCCGGGCTTCCGGGGCTCGCGGTGCGCGGCCTCCTCCTCCGCGCGGGAGCCGATCTGCTGCCCCCGGCGCTCGAACCCCTCGCGCGGAGCCTGGTGGGCGAGGACCTCGCACCGGCCTGGCTGGATGCGGGCTGGTTCCGCGAGCGCGGCGTCCGGCTCTCTGCTCCGCGTCCGGGGCCGGGCCGGGAGCGCCTGCGCGCGCGGCTCGCGCTCGCGCTCACGGAGACCAGTCTTCCCATGCTTCTCCGCTTCGAGGACCGCAACGCCATGGCCTGGTCGGTCGAGAGCCGGGTTCCCTTCCTCTGGCGTCCGCTCGTGGAGCTGCTGGCCCGGGTTCCGGAGGAGTGGCTCATCGACGATGACGCCAGGACCAAGGCCATCTTCCGGGATGCGCTGCGTGGGCTGGTACCGGCCCCGATCCTCGAGCGCCGGGACAAGATCGGCTTTGCGACGCCCGAGGCCGCGTGGATGAGGGCGCTCGCGCCCCTGGCCCGGAAGCGGCTGCTCGAGGTGGCGCCCGGCATCGGGGGGCTTCGGGTGGCGCCGCTCCTCGACGATTGGGCCGCGCCGGGCCGGTACGGTGGCGTGGCCGGCTCACGCTCCTGGCGCGGCCTGAACGCCGTCCTCTGGGCGCGGGCGCTCGGAGTCCGTTTCGACTGACGGGGCGGGGGAGAGGATCGGTGCGGACTCCCGCGCCGTCGGGGCCCCGGCGATCTCGTCGAGCCACGCGGCGAGCTGGCGGGCGCGTGGAGCGGCGGCGAAGCGCTCGGCGCGCTGGGGGACGGGGCGGACGCCGCCCCGGGCGAGCTCCCGAAGCCGGCCCGCGATGGCCTCCTCGTCGTCGGGGGGATCCACCCAGCCGAGGGCCTCGCGCCGGATCAGCCGGCTCGCCTCGCTCTCGGGCGCGAGGGCCCAGATCGGGCGCCCGGCCCCGATGTACTCGAGCAGCTTGCCGGTCAGGATCCCGGCGGATCCCTCGGGATCCCGGCCGAGCACCAGGAGCACCACGTCGGCGGCGAGCTGGTGCTGCAGCGCGCGGGCGTGGGACACGGGAGGGAGGCATTCCACCACGCCCTCGAGCCCGAGCTGCTGGACGAAGCGGCGGTAGCTGCCGGGAATGCGACCGACCAGCCGCAAGCGGATCCGCTCCCGAGCCGCCGCAGGCAGCCGGGCGAGGGCCCGGAGGAGGTGGTAGGGACTGCGGTCCAGGGACGACGGCGGAAGTGGGTCGTTGAAGGTGCCGGTGTAGACCACCAGGACCCGCCCCGGGCACGCGATCTCCGGATCCCTCGCGGGGTATTCGGCCGGGTCGAAGCCGGTCTCGAGGGTCTCCACCCGCGTGGAAGGGCTCCGCTCGAGGAGGTCGCGGCGGATGCCGTGGGTGGCGGCGATCACGAGCCGACTCGCGCGCAGCAGCCGCCCCTCGAGTGCCTCGTGGCGGCGCCCTGTCCACTGGCGCCGCGGGTTGTCGCTCCAGGCGTCGCGGTAGTCGAGGATCACGGGCCTTCCGACCGCGTGCCCCAGCCGGTGGGCAACGACGAAACTCGACCACGGGTACCCCGTGGCGAGGATCGCGTCGAAGGGGTCCTCTTCGAAAAGCCGCCTGCCGGCGGCCACCGCGCCCGGAATCCACCAGCGCTTGGGGTCGGGGAAGAACAGGGTGTGGTTGATCCATCGTCGGAAGCCGCCCGCGGCGATGTCGTCGAGGCTCGCCGCGCGATCGCGGGCGCCGGGGAGGCGCCCCCGAAGCGAGGCGAGGGCGCCGTAGCCGAGGGCAGCGACCCGTTCGGGTGCCGAGCGCGCGGGCGGCCGCAGGATCCGGGAGAGCTCGGGAAGCCGGTCGAGGCCCTCCCGGTCTTCCGGGTGGAAGGGGTCATAGGGGCGATCCGCGGTCAGCACCGAGCAGCGCCAGCCGAAACCCGGCAGGTGGCGGATGAAGCGGAGGATGCGCCGCACCGGGACGCCCCCGGCCGGGGGAAAGTGATAGGAGACCACGAGGAGGTGGCGCACGGTGCGGTCTTCTCCCGGCGGCCGGAGGATCCAGGCGGCCCCGGCCGGGCCACATCGCCGGCGGCCCGGGACTGCCCCGCAGGGAGCTTCGGGGATGGCCCCGGTACGGGGCGACGGCCCCGCGGGACCCGCACGGACTCCGGCGGGTCGTCGCTTCCACCGGTGCGCGGGTCCGGCCCGGGCCGCCATGGCGGCGCGCCCCCTCGGCCCCCCGGCGCCGGCCGCGGGAGGGAGCGCCGGGAGAGCTTAGCAGGCCCCCCGCCGGGGACTCTCCCGGGGACGGGTGGGAGGTCCGCTAGCATCCCCCGCGCGCCCCCAATCCCTGCGGTTCTCGTCCCGTCCTGCCGATGTGCTGCGTGTCCGATGCGTGGGGGGACCGGCGGCCCGTTTCCCGCTCCGGCGCGGGGAAACGGGGATCCCGGTGACCGGGATCACGGCCGCCGAGGCCACCGGGGCCGACCCATCCCGACGGGAGGCACGGCCCTCGCGGCCGCAGGGGGATTCGATCCGCGATGCCTACGCACCGCCTGATCGCAGCTTCCGGCAGGTGGCCGCTCGGCCTCGTCGTTCTCGCGGTCCTCGTCCACGGGAGCGCCGCGGCGCTCGTCGAGGTTCCCGGGGCCGAGGCCCGCTTCGGCTGGACCCCTCCGCCCCAGGGCGCGGAGTTCTACGAGGTCCAGGTGTCCCGGAACGGCGGTGACTTCGCGCTCTTCGCCATCCTTCCGGGCTCGGATCCCACGGTCTCGATCCCCGGAGAACCCGGCGAGACCCTCGTCGTCCGGGTGCGCGCGGCGCTCGCGGGCGCGCTGAGCCCCTTCTCGGAGCCTTCGGAGGAGGTACGCTTCGCCGCGGCGCCCCCGCCCCAGGATCCCACCGGCGGCGGGTCGACCGGGGACGCCGGAAGCGGCGATCCGGGCTCGGACACCGGGAGCACGGGTGGGTCGGATCCGGGATCCACCGGTGGCGAGGTCGGCTCGGGATCCGAGGATGGCTCGGGCGGGCCGGACGGCACGCCGGCCGCGGTGGTCCGGGTGGCCTCGTTCGGAATCGATG
>JALSIO010000114.1 GCA_026989995.1 Myxococcales bacterium | reverse complement strand
GACGAGCTCTCCGGGCCGGAGGCGCCGCCGGATCTCGATCTCGCGCGCGCCGTGTTCCTCGACTGGCTGACGGCCTTCTGACGTGGGGGCGACAGGCCTCGGTCTCGCGCTCGCCACCCTGGTGGGCGTCTCCCTGGGCTTCTTCGGCGGTGGGGGTTCGATCCTCACCGTCCCCCTCCTCGTCTACGTCTTCGGGCTGCCGCCGAAATCGGCCATCGCGAGTTCGCTGCTGGTGGTGGCCGCCGCCGGCGCCGTCGGGGCGGTTCGGCATGCCCACGCCGGCTCGGTCGACGTCCGCAGCGGTCTGCTCTTCGGCGCGGCGGGGATGGCGAGCGCCCACGCGGGGGCGCGCGCTGCAGCCTGGCTGGACGGGGGCCTGCTGCTCCTGCTCTTCTCGGCGGTGATGGGACTGACGGCGTCGGCGATGTGGCGCGGTCGCCGGGCGCCCGCGGAGGCTCCCGCCGGCGGCATCGCCCCCACGCGGCTCCTCCTCCAGGGACTCGCGGTGGGGGGCCTCACGGGCCTGGTGGGGGCCGGCGGGGGATTCCTGATCGTCCCGGCGCTCGTGCTCTTCGCGGGCCTCCCCATGCGGCGCGCGGTGGGAACTTCGCTGGTGGTGATCGTCCTCAACACGTTGGCGGGCTTCGCAGGCTACGTGGGCCACGCGGAGGTGGACGGGCCCCTCACCGCCGCCGTGGCGACCGCGGCCGTGGCCGGATCGTTCCTGGGCACCCGTCTCGCCCATCGGGTGGATCCGGAGGCCCTCCGTCGGGCCTTCGCCGGCTTCGTGGCCGCCATGGCCGCGGTGATCCTGGTTCGCGAGGCCGAAGCCTGGCTTCCCATGGCGCGGGAAGCCCTTCCGCATTCCCTGCCCCAAGCGGCCTTCGCGCTCCTGATGCTGGGTGTCGGCCTCGCGGCGGGCCGGGTGAGACGCCGCGCCGCGGGCGATGCGATCCCGGACCCCCTGCTCTCCGACGGAGGCGGCATTTGAAGGGAAGGTCGGACACTCCGGTGGGGGGCCCGTGAGCGCGCGACGCCGCGTGGTGCTGGTGGGCGCCGGGCACGCCCACGTCGAGGTGCTGCGCCGGTGGGCTCGAACGCCGCCCGAGGACGCCGAGCTCCTGCTGGTGGTGGACCGCAACCCCGCCGTCTACTCCGGCATGGTTCCGGGACTCGTGGCGGGCCACTACCGGCGGGCGGAGCTGGAGATCGATGGGGCCGCGCTCGCCCGGCGGGCGGGCGGACGCGTCCTGCTCGAGCCCGCACGACGCGTGTGGGCCGAAAAACGCGTGGTGATCACCGCCTCGGACATCGAGATCCCCTTCGACTGGGCCTCGCTGGACGTGGGGTCCACCGTTCGCGGGCTCGACCTCCCCGGCGTCGCCCGGAATGCGATTCCCGCGCGCCCCATCGACGGGCTCATCGGCCGCATTCCCCACCTGGTGGCAGCCGCCCGGAACGCCTCCTCCCGATCCCCCTTCCGGCTGGCGGTGGTGGGGGCGGGCGCCGGCGGTGTCGAGCTCGCGCTCTGTTTCCAGGCGCGGCTCCGGCGGGAGGCGGCGCGCCCCGTCGAAATCCGCCTCGTGGATGCGCGGGATCGGCCGCTGGAGGGCGCTCCGGAGTCGCTGCGCCGCCGTGTCGAACGGATCCTCGCGCGGCGGGGCGTCGCCTGGCTGGGCGGACGCCGGGTCACCGGACTGGAGGGACTGGAGGGAGGGAGCCTCCGGCTCGACGACGGCGGCCTCGTGACCGGCGACGCCGTCGTCTGGGTGCCCGGACCGGCGGCCCCCGCCTTCCTCGCCGAGAGCGACCTCCCGGTGGATGCGCGGGGCTTCGTCCGGATCGGGCCGACCCTCCAGGTGGAGGGACTCGAGCGCGTCTTCGCGGCCGGGGACTGTGCCAGCCTGCCGGGAATGCCCAAGGCCGGAGTCTATGCGGTGCGCTCCGGCCCGATCCTCGCCGCCAACCTCCGCCGGGCGCTCGGCGGCAGGCCGCTCCGCCCCTACACACCGCAGTCCGATTTCCTCTCCCTGCTGAACCTCGGAGACGGGACGGCGGTGGGATCGAAGTGGGGCATCGCCTTCGAAGGCCGGTGGGTGATGCGCCTCAAGGACCGGATCGACCGGCGATTCGTGGAGCGATACCGATGACCGTGAAGACCTCCAGCCTCCTGCTCCTGGCCACGGCCTTGGCCTGCGGGGGAACGAGCCCTGTCGAGGATCTCGACCCCCAGGAGCTGCTCCAGATGCTCGGCGGGCCGCCGGGCCACGCGCCGCTCGTGCTCGACGTGCGGACGCCCGAGGAATACGGTTCCGGCCACGTGCCGGGCGCGCGGAACATTCCCCACGACCTCCTCTCCGCGCGACTCGGAGAGATCGACGCCCACCGCGGGCGCCCGGTGGTGGTGTATTGCGAGCGGGGCGGACGCGCCCGCAAGGCCACGGAGGTCCTCGCCGACGCCGGGTTCACGCGGATCCTCCACCTCGACGGAGACATGGCTGCCTGGCGCGACGCGGGACTGCCCCAGCAGCGCGGGGCACCCTGAACGCCCCCCACGGCGCAGCCACCGGCGGACGTCGTCGCGGCGCGGTACAGCCGCCCCGCCCGCTCCCCCGAGAGCGGGGCGCCGCCGGGGTCGCGGGACCGCTCCGCTGGGCGGGGGCACGGCCGTCGTCCCCGGTCGGGTGGAAGAACGAGCGCACCGGCACAGGGAGCCGCTCGGGAAGGGGGAACATGGACTTCGGGCGTCGAGGCCTGGCCTGGCTGGTCGGATGGTACGCGCTCTACCAGGCTGTTCACATTCCCGTCAACCTCCGGGCCCTCGCGCGCCTGGCAGCGGGGGCCACGATGGACTTCCCCGCTCCTCCTCCCGCCGGCGGCTGGAGCCCGGATGCGGTGGCCTTCTTCGCCGGGATGGCGTCGCTGGATCTCGGCAACGCCCTTCTCGCGCTGGTCTTCACGTGGGGATTCTACCGGAGACGGGGCTGGGCGATGCCGCTCGGACTCATCACCCTGACGGTGTCCCTCTACGCGGCCCTCCTCTTCGCCTACGCGACGCACGCCGCGGGGGCCTGGCGGCCGCCCGGACGCGGGAGCTACCTCCTCATCTACACCGCCTTCCTGCCGGTGGTCGCCCTGTACGCGGTCCTGCTCGGGCACGCGCTGCGGGGTCTGCCGCCAAGGGGGCGGGAAGGCCCGACCTCGTCCGGCTGAAATGCACGCACGCCGCGCCACCCCGAAGGACGCGGGCGGGGCCCCGGCCTGGTGGCCTGCCGGGGGTGCAGGGGTGCGGACGAGAGCCCGGAAGGCTCCGAGGCACCGGATCGCTGCGCCGCGACGCTGCGCCCTCGCCCTCATCCTGCCCCTCGCCGTCGGCAGGCTCGTTACGCCGGAACCATCGGCCGGGGCCGGTGGCGATGGCCACCCCGATTCAGGCGGCCGGGTCGTCCCAGCGGAGGCGCTCCAGGCGGTAGCGGTCCGCGAGCACGCCCGCGACCTCCCGGAGGGCCGCCTCGCTGACGAGACCCGTGTGCACCAGGGCCTCGCGCGAGCCGGTCACGTCGAGATAGAGACCCACGGGGTCCGGCACCGCCACCCCGAAGGCGCCGATCACCAGGTACTGCATCTCGTGGAGGTCGAGGAGCAGCCGCCGCCAGAGGTCGGGGGGGTCGACGGGGTCCGGCCGCGGACGGAGGTTGTGCCAGAGGTAGACCTCGGCCTCCTCCGGCGCGAGGAGCCGGGCCGCCACGAGGTTCGCCCGGAGGTCCGGCAGCCGGGCGAGGAGCCTGTGCATGAGCGCCGTGCCCAGGCGCGCGGGATCTCCCGGCGGCCGGAGCCGCGGCGGAGCGCAGCGGACCAGCCCGACGAGGGCCTGGCCGAGCGCCGCCTGCGCCGACCTCGCGGCGTCCGGGTCCGGGGCCACGGCGCCCCGGTGGGCCGCCAGGTGTCCCCACTCGTGGGCGGCCCGGGCGGCCGCCATCGGAAGGGCGAAGGGAAGGGGCGGCCCGCCCAGCCGATCGATGCCCGGCTCGTCGAGGTCCACCACGAGGATCGGCCCCCTCGGATCCAGCCACGTGTAGCCGCCGCGCTCGAGGCCGGGGAGCTCGCCCGGCCCGCCCCCGTCCCCGAAGCGCGCGCGGAACGCCCGGGTCACACGGGCGATCGCGCCCAGCTCGGCCTCGAGGCCCGCGAGGGCCTCGGCCGGCGCCGACCCCAGGCGCGCCTCCAACGCCGCGGGATCGGCACCGCCTTCGGGGTCGTAGAGGATCCGCTCGCCCGCCGCGATCCGAACCGGGGGGCGTTCCGCCAGCAGGCTGGCCACCAACCGGGCCGCCCCGGCCGCCGACGCCGCATCGGGCCGGTGGGCGGCCCGGAAGCGGGCCACCCGTTCGGCGGCCAGGCGGCCCGCCGTCTCCGCCAGGGCCGAAAGACCCGGGGCGAGCCGAAGCGGGACGAGTACGCGGGTGGGCCGAAGGACCCGAACGGACCGACGGGGTGCCGGGGGGCGCAGGGTGCGGTGGTGGAGCGTCTCCAGCCAGGGAAGGGCTCCGGCGATGAACTGCCAGGTCGGGGCCTCGGGGCTGCGCGAGGAGCGGGCCGCCGCCGCGAAGGCCCGGCGCGCCGTCGGGTCCGAGGCGAGCCACCACGCGGCGGAGCGCACCGCGGCGAGACCCACGTGCCCGTCCCGCACCATCCACTCGCTCCGGGCGAGGGCGAACGCGACCACCTCGGGATGGGAGCGATCGGGATCGAGATCCTCCCGGTGGAGCGAAGCGGTGCTCCGGTTCAGGAGCGACACATAGGGCCGGACGCGCTCCGGGTCGAGGATCACCGCCACGAGCGGCAGGCGCGGTGCCGGCCAGGCGGGATCGGCCTTCCTCAGCCTTCGACTCCGCGCGCGCCAGATCGCGAAGCCCGCGCGCAGGAGCTCGAGCTCCGCGGGTTCCAGCCGACGCGCGGCGGCATTCTCCCGGGGCGTCCCCGCGGCCAGGCCCCTGGTGGTGATCTCCTCCGGAGCCAGGAGGCAGACCCTCGGATCGAGGGCGCCGATCCGGCCCGGGAGGCCGAAGCCGTGGGAAGCACCCGCCGCCCCGGATCGGCCGGCAGGGGTCAGGGGAGGAAGCCGAGGTCGAAGTCGGGCACCGTCCAGGTCGAGCCGGGAGGACCGGCGTCCGGCGGGAGGATGGCCTGCGCCTCGGCCGGGGTGAGGTTCAGCCAGTGGACCAGGAGCGTCCCGTAGACGTCCCGGAAGTCCGTGGAACGGAACCCGTTGCCCGGATTCTGGCTGTAGACGGTGTTGCCCGCCGCGTCGAGGGCGGAGGCCTCGATGTTCGGGTGGTTGCCGTAGACGCCCCCGACCACCGAGCCGCCCACCACGAAGGCGGGCCCCTGCGTGCCGTGATCCGT
>JALSIO010000113.1 GCA_026989995.1 Myxococcales bacterium | reverse complement strand
GAGGGGCGTTGCGGCCGCGGCATGCCCGGAAGCTCGCAGGCGGCCGCCATGCCGGCAAGCGGAAGCCGCTACCATGGCCCGGCCCCGATCCCCGCCACGCCGCGCTGCGGCGGCGAGGCCGCGGCGAGCGTGCCGGAGGGCCGGCCCACCACCGCCCGGCGGCGGTCCCCGGGAGCGGAGCCGAGGAGCGGAAGCACGGTGCCTTCGGAGCTGGCCGGTTCGGCCGCGGGCGCGCTGCTGCTGTTCGCGGTCGGACTCGCCGCGGGCGTGGTGAACACCCTGGCCGGCGGGGGATCGCTGCTGACCGTGCCGGCCCTGGTGCTCTTCGGGCTCCCGGGCGGGGTCGCCAACGGCACCAACCGGGTGGGCATCCTCCTCCAGAGCGCGGTGGCCGCGTGGCGGTTCCGCGCCGAGGGCGTCTCCGGCTTCCGGGAGGCCCTGCACCTCCTCCCCGCGCTGTGCCTGGGCTCGGCGGTGGGTGCCCTGTGGGTCTCGGGCCTCCGCGACGAGACCTTCAACCGGCTCTTCGGCGGGATCATGCTCCTGCTGCTCGTCCCCACGCTTCGCCCACCCCGCCGATCCGACTCCTCCCCCCCGCCGAGACCCTGGCCGCCGGCGCTCCGCTTCGGCGCGTTCTTCCTGATCGGGGTCTACGGCGGCGCCATCCAGGCCGGTGTCGGTCTGGTGCTCGTCCTCGCCCTCGCCCGCTCCGGGCTCGACCTCGTGCGGGCCAACGCCGTCAAGGTGGTGGTGATCCTCGCCTTCACCGGCGTCGCGGTGCCGGTGTTCGTGGCGCGCGGCCAGGTCGCCTGGGGGCCGGCGGCGGTCCTCGCGGCCGGCTTCGTGCTCGGCGCGGCGCTCGGCGCCCGCCTCGCCGTCCGCGGAGGAGAACGGGTGATCCGCCCGCTGCTCGCGGCGGCGGTGGTCGCGCTCGCCGGACGGATGCTCGGGCTGCTCTAGGCCCGGAGGCGGGCGGGGCCCTCGCCGGCCCGTGGCCACCAGGGCCGGGGCCGCGCAGCCCACCTCTCCCGCCGAGGCCCCGAGCCACCGTCGGCGCAGGCGCCAGGGCAGGACCCGCCGCGGGTCCTCGAGGCCGACGAGCACCGCGCCGTCGCGCGCCGTGAAGGCCACCGCGGCCCCGGCCCGGCGAAGACGCGCCAGAAGCTCCGGGTGGGGAGGACCGGAGCGGCGAGCGCAGGCGGCCGACACCACGGCGAGCTCCGGCCGGACCCGCCGGAGGAGTTCCCACCCGGTGGCGCCGCGACTCCCGTGGTGCCCGACCTTCAGCACCTCCGCAGCAAGCTCCGCACCCTGCGAGAGGAGGGCCGACTCGCCGGCCCGGCCGAGATCTCCGGTCAGCAGGAGCCGCGCACCCCCGGCCCGGATGCGCAATACCAGCGAGCCCTCGTTGCCCGTGGGCCCACCCGACCGAGGGGGCCAGAGGGGCACGAGCGTCAGGTCGCCGATTCGAAGCGGCCCACCTCCGGACCCGGCCTCCGCCACCGGCACTGCCCGGCGCCGCGCCTCGGCGACCACGTCGGCGAAGCGCGGATCCCGGAGCCCGCCGAAGGGAAGCCACAGCCGCCGCACGGGGATGTGCCGGAGCACCGAAACCGCGCCGCCCCGGTGGTCGAGGTCGGCGTGGCTGAGCGCGAGGAGATCGAGGCGCGCCACGCCAAGGGCCCGGAGCGCCGGCACCACGACGCGCTCCCCCAGGTCGACGCCGTTGGGGAGCGCCGGTCCGGCGTCGACCAGCACCGCCGCCTCCCGGCCCTGCACGAGCACCGCATCGCCGTGGCCGACGTCGAGGAAGACCGCGCGGGGCGAGAGAGGGGTCAGATCGCGCGGCGGAAGCCATCCGGCGGCCAGCACGCCCGCCGCGGCCAGTGCGGCCCGCAGCCACGGCCCGCGGCAGCGAAGCGCGAGCAGACCCGCGACCAGCGCGGTGCCCGTCGCGGCGACGGTGGGAGCCGGCGCGACGACCGGGGCGGGGGCGGCGGCGGCGGCGGCCAGCAGCCACTCCCGGATCGCGGCCGCGAGCCCGGCCCCGGCGGCGAGGGCGCCGCGGACCGGGGACCATGCCGGTGCCACGGCGATGCCCGCCGAGACCGCCAGGGCGACGGGCAGGAGCACGGCTCCCACCAGGGGAACCGCGACGAGGTTCGCCGCGGGACCGAAGACGCTCGCGGCGCCGAGTCGGGACAGGGCCAGGGGTGCGGTGGCCGCGGCCGCCGCCGCGGAGACGGCCGCGGTCTCCCGGAGGCGCCGGCGCCACCGGCCGGGCGGATGCGCGACCGGGCGGGCAGCCAGGATCCCGGCGCAGGCCGCGAAGGAGAGCTGGGCGCCGGCGTCGAAGAGGGCCGCGGGCTCGCGGGCGAGCACGACGGCTGCGGCGAGCACGAGCGGTGCGAAGCGGCCGGTGGGCAGACCGCGAAGGACCGAAACGGCCAGGCAGGCGAGGAGCACCAGGGCCCGCTCGAGCGGCGGGCCGAACCCGGCCAGCGCCGCGTACGCGCCGGCCGCCGCGAGCCCCACGATCAGGGCCGGGCGACGGGTGTCGCCCCGCGCAGCGAGGCCGGGGAGGCGCCGCAGGACCGGTGCGGCCGCGGCATAGGCGAGACCGGCCACCAGCCCCACGTGGAGGCCGGAGAGGGCCAGCAGGTGCGAGAGGCCGAGCCGGCGCAGCGCCTCGCGTGTCGGCGCGTCGATCCCGCTCCGATCTCCCAGCGCCAGCGCGGCGAGCAGGGACCCACCCTCGCCGGTGGCGTGCAGCTCGGCGGCGACGCGCGCCCGCAGCCGCCCCAGGGGCCGGCCCGCGGAGCGCTCCCGCCCCAGGGCCGGTTCGATCTCCACGGCGGCCACGGCCGGCTCCATCGGTGTGCCGCGGCCGCCGATCCCCCGCCGCGCGAGGGCGAGATCGCGCTCGCGGCTGCCCGGGTTGGACAGGCCCCGCGCTGCCCGGACCCGCAGGCGCAGCCGCAGGCGCTCCCCCCCCACGAGGCCGACGAGCGTCGCCGCACCCGGGCGCCCCTCCGCCACGAAGACCTCGAGTCGACGCGGCAGCGGCGGGAGCCCGGGATCGACCGGCCGCACCGCCCCCAGAACGAGGCGGCGCCCTCCCGGGCGGCTCTCGACCGATCCCACCCGTGCAGCGACGACGCCCTCGAGGGAGTGCCCGGGCGGGAGGCGCCCGGCCTCCTCGAGCCGGAAGCCGAGGGCGGCGGCCCCGGCCAGGAAGGCCGCCCCGAGCAGGACCACCCGGGCACGCAGTCCCGGGCGCGCATGGGATGGCGGACCCGCTCCCGCGGGCCCTGGCACCGCCGCGAAGGCGAGCAGCAGGGCCGACGCGATCCAGCAGGGAACCGGGCGGAGCGCCCATGCGTCCGCGGCGCCGATCCCCGCCCCGAAGGCGAGCACGAGGGCGGCAACGGGAGGCGGCGCGGAGCCCCGCCGGGCCGGGAACTCGGGCGTGCGCACGGCGCGACCCTGGCGGGACCGGGTTCGCCGGCCCGGAAGCCTAGCCCTCCTGCGCGGGCGGGCGAGCGGGGGCTGTCGGGCTTCGCGCCGCCCCGGCTAGTGGAGGGTTCGGGAGGAGGGCGGGCCGTCGCGGTCGCGCCGCCGGCGCTCGAGCTGCTCGGCCACCCGCCGCAGGACGGACTGGAGCTCGGCGACCTGGGCCTCGAAGCGGCGGAGCCCCCCGTTGAGCCCGGGCGCCTCCGCCCCGCCGGCCCCGGCCCCGGCTCGGGCCAGCCGCGAGCCGAGATCGATCCCGGCCGCGAGGGCCTCCACGGGATCGGTCGGGGGGAGGTCTCCGGAGCGCTCCACGGCGTCGAGAACGGCCTCGAGGCGGTCCCCCCGCATGCCCCGGGCCCCGAGCAGCTCCCGCAGTCGTCTCCGCACGCCGTCCACGCCCACCTCCCCGATCAGTTCCGCCACGCCAGCGGCACCCGGGCGCGATCCGCCTCGGCATCGAGGACCGCGAGCTGCTTCCGGAGCGCCTCCTCGGCGTCGTCGAGATCCCGATGCTTGCGCCCGCGGCTGTCGGGCGTCCGCTGCCGCTCCTCGGCGATATCGCGCAGCCGCGCGTGGAGGCTCCGGTACTCGGCGCGCCACTGGGCCTCGCTGCGACCGCCCCGGATCAGGCCCCGGGCCTCGAGGTCGTTGGGGATGAGCGTGACCACACCCGCCGCGGCATCGATCTGGTAGGTGAAGCGGTTGAAGAAGGAGAGTCCGAGCAGCCCCACTTCCATGGTGGGGCTCACGCTGGCCGGGACGTCGCGGGCCATCGCTCCGCCGAGTTCGACCGAACGCAGCATGACCACCGGGTGCTCCACGAGGCCGTTGGCCGTCCGGTAGACCTGGGTGCGGCCGGACTCCGGGAGTCCGAGCTCGTGGGCCACCGCGGCCGGGATGACCACGTCGCTCGCGCCGGTGTCGATCAGGAAGGGGGCCACGACCCGACCGTCGAGGCGCACCTGCACCAGCATGGCGGTCCCGGCGCGATGGACCCGGACCCGGACCGGCCGGTCGCCGCCGGGCGCGGGCGAGGCGTATCCGCTCCCCGACGGGGCGCCGAAGGGGGCGCCGAGGGGGGCGCCGAGGGAGGCGGGCGGCGGGCTGGCGCCCGGCGCGGGCGATCGGGAACCGCCGCCCTCCGAGATGCGCTGGTAGCGGCTCGGCTCCCCGGCCCCGCCCGTGGCCGGACGGGCGCGGTCGCGGTAGCGCGGCGGAACCCGGGTGAGGTCCTCGACGAAGTGCAGCCTTCCCCGGTCGTCGGTGTAGCGGTAGATCTCGCCGCCCGCCGCGGCCGCGAACAGGATCGCGGCGGCTGCGAGGCCGGCGCGGGCGCCCGCCCCGGCGCGGACCCGCCGGCCGGGGAGGCAGCGGCCGGCAGCCGGAGCGGCGCGTCGGCGGGAGGTACGGGCCAAGGGAGCTCCTGCCCGGACCCGGAACGGTTCCGGGCCCGGCGCCATCCGGCTCCCGGATCGTCTGCTCGGCCCCCGCCCTTGACCGGGCGGGGGCGGGCCATGGGGGCGGTGGAGCCGCGGCGCACCGGGTCTGCACCCGGGCTGCCCCCGCGGCGCACACCCGGACCCCGGGTGTGGTTCCAGGAGACCTCCTTCCTGCGCCCTCCGGATCCGCCGCCGAGGAGCGATCCCTCGAAGGGCCCGATCGGGCCTCCGCCGTTCGCCCCGCACGAGATCCCCGGGGCCCGGTCCTAGGAGACGCCCGCGCCCTCCTCGTCACCCGGCACGGCCGCCGAGACCGCATCGCCGGAGCACGGGAGCTCCTCGGCCGGCTGGTCGAGAGCCCCCAGGAAGCGCCGGACGCGCTCGGCGTCGGCCGCCGAGATCCCCGGCACCCCCCGGAGCGTGCCCACGTCCGCCTCCCGAACGGCGCGGAGCGA
>JALSIO010000112.1 GCA_026989995.1 Myxococcales bacterium | reverse complement strand
TCGACCGGGATGCGGCGCTCAAGGGCGAGGAGTTCATCGAGCGCATGGGCGCCTTCGGCCTCCCCTTCGTCTTCCTCGCCGACAACCCCGGCGTGATGGCGGGAACCCGCGCCGAGCGGGAGGGGATCCTCCGCTTCGCCGGACGCATGTTCCGGGCCCAGCGGCGGCTGGCGGTGCCCAAGATCCACGTGACCGTGCGCAAGGCCTTCGGATTCGGGTCCTCGGTCATGGCCCAGAACCCGTGGGATCGGCAGAGCCTCTCGCTCGCACTCCCCACCGCGACCCTCGGGGCCATGCCGGCCGGCCCGGGAGGCCGGGCGGCGGGGCTCGACGCCGGCGAGCAGGCCCGCGTGGAGGCCCTCGAGGCGTCGGGTCCCTGGCGGATCGCGGAGGGCTTCGGCTACGACGACGTGGTGGCGCCGCAGGAGCTTCGAAGCGCCCTCGTCGAGGCCCTGGCCTGGCTCCCGGAACGGGTGGACCGGGAGCCGGAGCCGGGCGGGCTCCCCTGGTGAGCGCCCGCCCCGCGGCGGGTACTGCTCCTGCCCCCCGGCCCGTGCGAGCGCCTCTTCCCGGAGGAGGCCCTGGCCGGGCTCGCGCGCCTCGTCCGGCCGGCGGAGCCCTACCTGCCGGGCACGGGGGAGCCGTCCGACGCGGCCCGCTCCCTGGCCGAGGCCGAGATCGCCGTCACGGGCTGGGGGAGCCCGCGCTTCGACGAGGCGCTGCTCGGGCGCTGCCCGGCGCTGCGGCTGGTGGCGCATGCAGCGGGAACGGTGCGGGACCTCGTGACCCCGGAGCTCTGCCGGCGCGGGATCCGGGTGGCCTCCGCGGCGGACGCCAACGCCGTGCCGGTGGCGGAGTTCGCGATCGCCGCGATCCTGCTCGCGGGCAAGGCGGCCTTCGAGATCGCGGCCCGCTTCCGCCCCGGTCCCGGCGGCGTGGGGGTCCCCGAGATCCCGGCGGGCGGGCTGCCGCGCCCCTTCGGCGCCGCTCCCGATGCCCTGTCCCCGGACCTCGCCGAGACCCACGAGCTCATCGGGCGCCTCCCGGAGCTCGGCGTGGCGCTCGTCTGCGTGACGGCGGGCAGCCCCTACCTACAACCCCCACGTGCAGCGGCCCGCCTTCTATCCGCCGAGCGACGGCTACCTGCCGCCCGAGGACCCGCTCGTGGGCGTGGCCCGCCAGGTCGCGGCCACGGCCGAGCTGCGGCGCGCGCACCCGCAGCTCCGCTTCGTCGGCTCGGCCTACTCCTACCTGCAGGGGTGGATCCCCTGGCTGGCCGGGGCCGTGGTGCGCGCAGGGCTGGCGGAGGCCGTGGGGCTCGGGCGGATGGCGCTCTCCTACCCCCGCGCTTCCGGCGGACCTCCTCGCCGGGCGCCCCGTGGACCGCGGGCGCATCTGCCGGACCTTCAGCGACTGCACCACCGCGCCGCGAAGCGGGCTCGTCTCCGGCTGCTACCCGCTCGATCCCTTCTACCGCGGGCGCCCCGAGGCGGCCGAGCTCGCGCGGGCCCGCGAGCAGGCCCGGGGCCGGCTCGCCGCGGCCGACCCCGGGAGCGGGGCGGGGCGCTAGTTGCGGGGCCACCGCGGCGGGCGGCGTTCGAGAAAGGCCCGCATCCCCTCGGACCATCTCGGGGGAGAGCAGGGCCCGGCGGAAGAGGCTCACCACGGCGGCCGGCGGCCGGCGGTTCAGCTCCGCCTTCACGGCGGCACGGGCCTGCGGCGCGGTGCGCCGGATCTGCTCGAGCGCCCACCCGACGCGATCGGCGAAATCGGCCTCCGGCACCACCTCCGGGACGAGGCCGAGGGCCTCGGCCCGGTGCCCGTCCACCTCGACGCCGGTGCAGAGGAGATGGCGCGCGCGGCCGAGGCCCGCATGGGCGGCCAGGCCCTCGGGATCCTCGGACTCCCCGCTCATGTCGCCACCGGCGCAGAACCACGCCCGCGTCCCGGTGACGAGCAGCGCGTCCACCTCCGGATCGCCGTCGGCAAGGATCGCGGCCCGTTTGAGGCCCCGGTACCTCTCCTGCGCCATGGTGTTGCGCTTCTCCGGCCGGTCGATGCGGACCCGGAGCACGGGGTCGCGCAGCTCCGCCCGCGGGTGCCGGTGCCGAGCTCGATGCTGCTCACGGCGTCCTCCCGTCGGGCCTTCGGGCCGGGCGGGGCAGCCGGACTAGAGCCCGGCCATGCGGGTGCCGATCACGCCCTCGGCCTCGAGCTCGGCGAGCTCGGCCTCCGAAAGGCCGAGCAGCCCGCCGAGCACCTCCCGGTTGTGCTCGCCGAGGGTGGGCGCGGGGTGGCGGATCCAGCGCTTGACGCTCCGGTAGCGGAAGGGCGCCGACGGAACCGTGTGGCGTCCGACCACGGGGTGCTCGAAGGGCTCGAAGAAGCCACGGGCCGCCATCTGCGGATGGCGGTGGGCGAGGCGGGGGTCCCGCAGGGGCACCGCGGGCACGCCGGCCTTCGCGAGCCGCTCGGCGATCTCCTCCCGATCCTGCGCGAGGAAGAAGGATCGGAGCTCGGCGTCGATGGCGTCGTGGTGCCTCCGTCGTCCGGCGAGGGTGTCGAGCTCGGGCGCTCGCGCCCACGGCGGGTCTCCGAGGACCTCCCGCAGGGCGTGCCACTGGGCGTCGGTGCGCACCGAGAGCGCCAGCCACTGCTCGAGCCCGGGCTCGCTCCCGGCGCAGGGGTAGAGCCCCTGGGGCGCCGCGGTGGGGCTGCGGTTGCCCTCCCGCTCCATGACCCGCCCGTAGGCGGTGGCCTCGGCGATCTGTTCCGCGGCGGCGTTCAGCGCGCCCTCCACCATGGTGCATTCCACGTGGCAGCCGAGGCCGGTTCGGTCCCGTCTCTCGAGGGCGAGGAGGAGCGCGAAGGCGGCGTGCATGCCGGCCAGCGGGTCACAGGGGCCCCGCTGGATGCGCGGCTGGTCGTCCTGGTGGCCGGTCACCCAGGCGAGGCCCGTGATCTGCTCCATGGTCTGTGCGAAGCCGGTGTTGTCGCGCCATGGGCCGGTGAGGCCGAAGGCGGGCATCCGCACCAGGATGGTGCGGGGGTTGCGCGCGTGGATGGACGGCCACGTGAGGCCGAACTGGTCCAGCACCCGCGGGCTCATGTTCTCCACCAGGGCGTCCGAGCGGGCGATGAGCTCCCGGGCGAGCTCGAGGCCGCGGGGGTGGCGCAGGTCCAGGGTGATGCCCCGCTTGTTGGTGTTGGTTCCGAGGAAGAAGTGGCTCGCCTCCCACCACTCGGGGTAGCGGCCGGCGAGCATGCCGCCGACCATGCGCATTCCGTCGGGGCGGTGGGTGGACTCGAGGTGGATCACGTCGGCGCCGAGCAGCGCCAGCATCTGCGTGGCCGACGGCCCGGCCCACCAGGCGGTCATGTCGACGACCCGCACCCCCTCGAGGGGGAGGCCCGGCGGTCCCTCGGGCTCCCGCCGCGCGGGCGCCCGGGACTCGATGCGGCCCGTGTGCTCTCCCACGGCCGGTGCAGGCCGCGGAGGCGGAGGATCCTGGTCGTCGATGCGGTAGGGAGGGCGCGGCATCAGGAACTGGCCCTCCGGGTCCGGGCGAAGGGCCCCCCGGGCGACGATCTGCTCGTGGTGGGGCACCTCCGCGGCCGAGAGCACGGGCGCCACCGGAATCCGAAGCAGGCTGGCCCGCTCGATGATCTCGGCGGTGGTGTGACGGGTTGTGTAGGCGTGGACGATGCGATTCCACTCCTCGAAGCGGGCCATGCGTCCGGCCACCTGCGCGAGTTGCTCGTCGTCGCGCAGGTCCGGCCGCTCGATCAGCAGCAGGAAGTCCGAGAACTGCTGCCGCGAGTTGGTGCAGAAGCCCACGTAGCCGTCGAGGGTGGGCTCGATGGAGGGGGTCTCCACCGTCTGCGGGAGGCCGCCCGTGGGCTCGAGTCCGAGGACCTGGAAGAGGAGATCGGTGTAGTTCGTCCCGGCAATGGTCATCACCTCGAGCATGGAGAAGTCCACGTGCTCGCCGTGCCCCGTTCGCCGGGCCCGGTGGAGGGCGGCCAGCGCGCCCACGGCCGCGAAGGTCCCCGCCACCCACTCCGTGATCCGTCCGCCGGCCTGGAAGGGCTCCCTCCCCGGAAGGCCCCGGGTGCCGATGGAGCCGCACTCGGCCTGGATGGTGAACTCGGTGGCCGGGTGGGCGTCCAGGGGGCCGCCGCGGCCGTAGGGCGAGATGGAGAGCACCACGAGACCGGGGTCCCGCGCGAGCAGCCCGGCGACGTCGAGGCGCCCGGGTGCCAGGGATTCGACCACGAGGTCGGCGCTCGCGAGGAGGTCCTCGACGTGCGGGTCCTCGGGTTCGCCCGCCACCGAGCGCTTGCCGTGGTGCAGGAAGCGGAAGAGCACCCCGTCGCGGTCGCCGAGGTCGGCCCCCGTGGCCGACCAGCGGCGGAGCGGGTCGCCGGCCCGGGGTTCGACGCGGATCACGTCGGCGCCCGCGTCGGCGAGCAGCCGGGTGCAGTAGGGTCCCGCGATCTCGTCGGAGAGATCCACCACCCGGAAGTGGCCCAGGAGATCCATCGGCACCCGCCTCAGTCCACCCCGTAGAGGGCGGCGGCGTTGTCGTGGAGGACCCGGGCCACCACCGGCTCCGGAACTCCGGCCAGGGCCTCCTCCGCGTAGTGCCGCGGGTGGGTGCCGGCGCTCTTCGGCCCCGGTGCCTGGCAGGTGGGGTGGGGGAAGTCGGTCTCGAAGAGGAGGTTGTCCGGATAGGCCTCGAGGACCTCCCGCAGTGCCCCCTTCTCGAACCAGAAGCAGCCGTAGATCTGCCGCCGGAAGTACTCGCTCGGAAGCAGGTCGTATTCCGGGTGTTCGTCGCGGACTCCGCCGTTGCGCCACTGCCAGTCGAAGGCCTCGAGCATGGAGCGGATCCAGCCCGCGCCGCTCTCCACCGACACGAACCGGAGTCGGGGGAAGCGGTGGCAGATGCCGCCGAAGATCAGGTCGGCCAGGGTGCGGGAGTTGTCGAGGAAGTAGAGCGAGGAGAGCCGGGCGAAGTTGGCGCGGATCCCGATGCCGGCGCTGTCCCGCACCAGCTCCGAGAGGTCGCCACTTCCGATGTGGAAGCTCACCGGAAGGCCCAGGGACTGTGCGGCATCCCAGATGGGATCCCAGTGCCGGTGGGCCAGCGGCGGCTGGCCGAAGGCCCGGGGCTGGCCGCAGGCGAGCACGGCCCGGTGGCCCGCCTCCGCGCAGCGCTCCATCTCCTTCACGGCCGCCGGGATGTCCCAGAAGGGGAGGGCCATCACCGGA
The DNA here is from genome assembly GCA_026989995.1 of Myxococcales bacterium. GTDB lineage: Bacteria > Myxococcota_A > UBA9160 > UBA9160 > JALSIO01 > JALSIO01. The sequence goes on along the minus strand of JALSIO010000112.1, from coordinate 139 downwards.
ATCAGGCGCGCCCGGTCCGCCGAGGTCCACTCGAGCAGCCAGTCGTTGTAGGCGCGCACGCAGGTCTCCATCAGCTCCGGGTCGCCGAGGGCGAGGAATCGACCGGAGCCGAAGCCCCCCACGTTCGGGTAGATGACCT
>JALSIO010000111.1 GCA_026989995.1 Myxococcales bacterium | reverse complement strand
TCGCCCCATGGCAAGACTCCCCATCGTTTCCGGACCCGCCCGAGACCGTACGGGCCCTAGTAGAGCAGAACCGGTGCGCTGCTCAGCAGCGCGCTGCACACCGACTTGGCCACCGTCCTCGTCCGATCCGAACCGCAGGCTTCGTCCTCGGCAGGCTCGTCGCCGCTGCAGCTTCCGAGCAGCGTGTCCACGAGCTCGTCGAGGATCGGCCGGACCTCGTCCCGGGACGGCTGGTCCGCGAGGTCGGTCCCGAAGAAGCGGTCCACCGTCGTGTCGAGGATCCGCCGGCGAAGCTCCGGGTTCCCGAAGACGGCCCCCACCGGTTGCGCGAAGGGAACGCGCGGGTTCGCTCCGAAGAAGGCATTCCGCAGGCGTTCGGAATCGATCAGGGCATCGCAGTACTCGAGCGCGAGCTTGAACACGGCGACCTGGTGGGAAGATACGAAGGTGCGCACGTCCGAGCTGCTCGGGAGCTGCTGCTCGATCTCTTCGAAGGTCTCCCGGATGTCACGGCTCCTGGGATCGACGCCCGTGAGCGCCGCCATGGTCTGGTGGATCCGGGAGAAGGTGCGCATTCCCACCCTCGGGCGGCGTTCGTCCGAGAATCCGCCGGGGGTGACCGGGGCGTCGCTCTCGGCGACCTCGGCGCGGTTGTCGCCGAGGACCTCGAAGAGGAGGGCGAAGCGGTCCTCCTCGGGCCCGCGGTCCACGGCGATCACCGAGGCGAGGGGCGAGAGCTCCTGCCGGGCGTCGGTCACCACGGCGTCGAGGCTTCGGAAGGCCTGGCCGGCCACGGGTACCTGGCCGTTGACCGCGATGCGGATGTTCCGGATGCGCAGTCCCGCGGGCGCCGGGCCCACGTAGGTGGGCCGGGCGAGCAGATAGCTGGCGGCGTCGAATTCGCTCGCCTCGAGCTCGATGGCGCTTCCCGCGAGTCCGGTCCACCGCGAGACGTCGAAGCGCAGCACGAAGGTCTTTCCGACGCCGGCGAGGAAGTTGCGGCTGATCTCCTCGGGCTCGAGGGCCCGCTCGTGGATCGCGGCGAAGTGGATGCGCCCCTTCCAGAGCCGGTTGCCCGTGCGCTCGTTCCCGAGGATGAAGGAGTACCGCGGATCCCAGGTGTCGAGGGCGCCGGGCCCCTTCGGGTCGATGTCGTCTGTGAACCGGCCGTTGACGTAGATGCGCCGTCCGTGCTCCTGGTCGAAGGTCATGACCACGTGCTGCAGCGTCGCCTGCAGATCCTGGTCGCCGTCGGCTGTGTAGAGCCCGGGGGTTCCGTTGCCGCTGATGCCGGGCGCGCGGCTTCGATTCCGGAACACGTAGTTGTACCGGACCTGGCCCATGGTGAAGTTGCGCCGGCGGGTATCGTGGGAGTAGGAGACGATCCGGGCCGGCCCCTCCTGATCCGTGTTCGCCGGGGTGACCCAGGCTTCGATGGAGTACTCGTTGGTCCCGGAGAGCGGATTGGCGATCCGGTCGTAGAGCTTTCGCGCGGTCTCCGGGCCCGCGAGGGCCTTGCCCTCGACGATCTCGATGCCGCCCCCCGGTATCCAGTCTACGCCCTCGAGGGTGAGGTCGATGGCCGGGGCGACGCCGCTGGTGTCGCGCGCCACCGGGCCGGAACCCTCCTCGAAGGTCCAGCGCGCGATCACCGCGTCGTCGCTGCGGCCTGCGCGCTCGGTCTCCGAGCCGTCGGCGAGGGAGAGCGAGGGCGTGGCCAGCGCATCGGCGGGAAGCTCCTGCATGGCCTCCGAGGCGCCGATCCGATCGGCCCAGGCGGCGATGGCGGCCCGCATGGTCTCGGCGTCGGCGTCGCAGTCGGACCAGCAGAAGTGCCGGTCCACGGAAAGCCGCCGCACCAGGCGCGACCGCGCGGGCTCCACGAGATCGACCTTCTGGCTGTCGAGCACCGCCCGGAAGGCCGTGGCCGGATCGGACGCAGCCAGGCTCGGCGAGCCGGGGCCGAGGCCGGCGTGGCACGCCTGACAACGGGCCACGGTGATGGGGTGGACCGTCTCGGCGAAGGCGGCAAGACTGGCCGCAGTGTCGAAGGCCGTCTGGGCCGTGGAGGAGTCGTCGCCTCCTTCGGCGCCTTCGTCGCCTGCATCTGTCGCGCCGTCTTCGTCCGAGTCGTCGGCCTCGTCGTTCCGATCCTCCCCACCGCCGGCCGCGCCCGTACCGTCGTCGGAGCCCCCGGCCTTCTCTCCGGATCCCCCGGCGCCCGCATCGTCGCCTGTCTCGGAGCCCATCTCGTCACCGGCTCCGTCGTCGCCGGCATTCGCAGCGTCCGGTGGGAGGGTCAGATCGCGCGACACGGCCGGGCGGGTGGCGCCGTCGACCTGGTTGTAGATGCGGTGGGGCAACCGTTCCCAGCCGGGTGCACCCTCGGCCGGCGGGCCCGCGGGTGCCGACTCGCCATCGAAGACCGCGTAGTAGCCCTGCCCCGGACCGTCGAGACCGACGAGAAGCTCCTCGACGCCGTCGCCGTCCACATCGCCACAGGCCGGCCAGAGCTCGCCGCCTTCCTCGAGGTACGCCTCGAGGTACTCCTCCCGGGGCAGCTCGCGGGATCCGATCTCGGCGAATCCGTCCCGCGGGTCGAGGATGAGCAGCCTGCCCTCCTCCGCCGCCACCACCAGCTCCCGGCCCCCGCCCGGCTCGACGTCGCAGAAGACGGCCCGCGTGTCGTCCGCGTCCAGGCGGAACCAGCCGCCGGGATGCGGGGTCGGCGAGACCGCCTGGAGCAGCCCGTCCTCGCCGAGGCGGAGCGCGAGCATCCAGCCGTCGGCGGTCGGACCGAAGCCGAGCACGAGCTCGTCCCGGCCGTCGCCGTCGGCATCTCCCACGGTGGGCCGGACGCCGCCGTGTCTCGCCGCGAATCGCCGCCAGCCCACGTCGTACCACCCGTCGGCGCGGCCTCCGGCGGGGAGCGGGGCGAAGCGGGTCAGCGAGTCGTCGAAGAAGCGGAGCCAGGTGTCCCCCCCCTCGCCGAGGGCCACCACGATCTCGTCCCGGCCGTCGGCGTCGAGGTCCCCGCAGGCCGGCTCGGTCTCGCCGTTGGCGGCGTCGTAGTCCTTCCAGCCCACGCGGATCTGCCGCAGGTAGGCGAAGCCGGCCTCCTCGTCGTCGTAGACGTTGACGCGTCCGCCGCTCTTGCGGCCGAAGCCGACCACGAGCTCGGGGCGGGCGTCGCCGTCGACGTCGCAGAGGGCCACCCGGGTGTCCCGCTCGGCACCACCCGAGATGCCCCGGGCCACGTCGAGCGCCTCGACCGCGCGCGGACCCCGGCGGAGGTCCACCGCCCCGAGGCCTCGCGAGCCGAGTCCGAAGACGACGAGGGCGCGCGGAGCGGGCGTTCCCCCCTCGCCCATGCCGCCCTCGCCCATGCCGGCGTCGCCGCCGGCGTCGCCCATGCCGGGCTGGCTGCTGGCGGGGCGGGTTCCGGTGCGGGCGATGGCGGGGAAGACGGGGGCCCGGCCGCCGGCGTAGGCGGCGTCGGCGACGCGGTACCAGCCCGGGGCTCCGGGCTGCGGGGGGCCGGAGGGGGCCCCGGTGGCGTCGAAGCGGGCGTAGTAGCCCATGCCACCGGGGCCGAAGCCCACCAGGAGCTCCTCCGAGCCGTTTCCGTCGAGATCGCCGCAGGCGGGGTGGAGGGGGCCGTTGCCGGAGGCATAGGCCTCCCAGGGGACGTCGAGGGTGCGGAGGATCTGGCCTCCGGCGGGATCGAGGAGCAGCAGGGTGCTGCCCTCGAGGCCGAGGACGAGCTGGTCGCGGCCGTCGCCGTCGAGGTCGCAGCGGGCGATGCGGGCGCCGTCGCCGCGGAGGCGGAGCCATCCGTCGCCGCGGGGCACCGAGCCGTAGGGGGCGAAGCGGGTGGTGCCGTCGTCGAGGACGAGGAGCCATCCCTGGCTTCCGGCGTCGAAGGCGATGGCGAGCTCGCTGCGGTCGTCGCCGTCGAGGTCGGCGAAGGCGGGGTAGGTGGCTCCGTGGCGGGCCCCGTAGGTGTGCCATCCGGTGAACAGCCACCCGTCGTCGCGGCCCGGGGTGGGCATGGGGGCGAAGTCGGCCATGGCGTCGTCGTAGATCCGGAGCCAGGCGCCGCCGCCCTGTCCGAGCCCGGCGGCGATCTCGTCGCGTCCGTCGCCGTCGGTGTCGCCGCAGGCCGGGAAGACGGCGCCGTGCTGCTCGGCGTAGCGGATCCAGCCGAGCTCGAGGACGCGGAGCAGGGTGTGGCCGGCGCGGGTGTCGTCGTAGATCTCGATCCGGCCGCGTCCGCCGTCACCGAAGCCGACGACGAGCTCCGGGTCGGGGTCGGCGTCGAGGTTGCACCAGGCGGGATGGGTCTCCCGGGCGGTGCCGAGGGGGAGCTCCTGTCCGACGCGGAGCAGGCCGAAGCCCGGGATCTCGACGGCGCCCTGGGCGCGGCTGCCGAGGCCGAGGGCCAGGGGGCGGCCGGCTGCGCCCATCTGGCCCCCCTCGCCCATGCCGCCCTCGCCCATGCCGGCGTCGCCGCCGGCGTCGCCCATGCCGGCGTCGCCGCCCTGCCCGGCGTCGTCCGCCTGGGCGGTGACCGTGATGGTGACCGACTCCTCGTCCGAGAGCGGCGGGGTGCCGGCGTCGGTGGCCCGGAGGAGGACGGTATGGCTTCCGACCTGTTCGGCGGAGGGCGTGAAACGGAAGGCACCCGAGCCGTCTCCGGCGTCGCTGAAGCTCGCGCCGGCGGGGAGTCCAGAGGCCGAGAGCGCGACGGCGTCTCCGTCGGGATCGCTGGCCTGGATCCGGATCTCGAGGGCCATACCCACGGCCGCGCTCTGCGCACCGATGGGGGCGAGGACGGGCGCCCGGTTCACGTCCGTGACCTGGATGTTCACCACCTCCGAGGCCGATCGGGCGGGGACCCCGGCGTCGGTGACGGTGAAGGTGACCTGGACCGTCCCGGCGGCGCCGTAGAGCGGCATCCAGGTGAAACGCGCGGAACCGTCGCCGTTGTCCACCAGGGTGGCGTTCGCCGGAAGGCCCGAGGCGCTGAAGAGGAGCGGATCGCCGTCGGGATCCGTGGCCTGGAGCGCGATTTCGAGCGTGGCACCCTCGGCCACCGAGCGCGCACCCACGGGAGCGAGCACCGGAGCGCGGTTCACGTTGACGACCGTGATCGTGACCGATTCGGAGTCGGACTCGGCGGGATTCCCGTCGTCGGCGACGCGGAAGGTCACCGGGTAGGTGCCCGCGCGGTCGAAGCCCGGCTCGAAGCGGAATCGCGCGGTGCCGTCTCCGAGGTCCTGGAAGCTCGCTCCTTCGGGAACGCCCTCAGCCGTGAAGCGGAGCGCATCGCCGTCCGGGTCGCTGGCGGTCAGCACGATCTCGAGCGCTGCGCCCTCGTCGACACTGCGGTTTCCCACCGGCGCGAGCATGGGAGGG
>JALSIO010000110.1 GCA_026989995.1 Myxococcales bacterium | reverse complement strand
GGGCGAGGATCGAGCAGCGCCCGGCCGGGAGCTCGGCCTCGATGCGGCGGGCGAGAAGATCGAGGGTCTCGGCGAGGGGGCGCCCGCCGGCGATGCGGGCGAGGACCTCCCGCCCCACGGCGAGCCGGGCTTCGGCCCGGGCCGCGCGGCCGAGCAGCTCCGCCGCCGCGCCCGCGGTGAAGCCCACCGCCGCGAGCACCAGCGGGCCGGGGCCGACGCCCTGGTGCGGGAATCCATCGGTGGGGATCCCGAGGGCACGCGCGGTGAGGTAGCCCGTGAGGGGCGCCAGCAGCCCCGCGATCGTCCCGGCGATCCGGCCGCAGAGCACCGCCGCCGCTGCGATCGGAATCAGGATCAGATAGACGGCCTCGACGGCGAGCTTCCCCTGCGCGGCCGCCACCGCCGCCACCCCGACCACCCACACGGCCGCGGCGCCGAGCCCGGCCGCGGGGGTGCGCAGCGGCAGCTTCTCGGCCAGCCGGTGGCGCTTCGGTGTGAGCTCGGAGTCGAGTTCGCCAGATCCCACCCCTTCCTGCCTCCCCCCGCCCGAGGGCGGGCTTCGAGGGGCCGCCGGGCCCGAAGGTGCCTCCGCCAGGGACCCGGTCCGGTCTCGCGTCCCCGGAACCATCGGCCAGCCGGCCCGGGCGCGAAAGGGGGGGACGCCCCGCCGGAACGCCCAGCCGCGGCGACCCGGCGCGAGCGCCGCTTCCGGGTTGGTCCACCGTAGGAAAATCAATACGGGCCGCTTCTTCGCGCGACCGGGGCGGCCGGTCTACCCTCCCCGGCACCCGACTCTCGAGCAGCGCCCACGGGAGGTCCCACGCATGCGTCCTCGTACTGCCTTCCTGCTCTCGCTCCTTCTCGCGCTCGGCGTGGGCTACTTCGGCTTCGGCGGGGCCTTCTACGACGCGGCCATCGGCCTCGACCCGAGGGCCTTCCCGCTCGGCGAGTGGCTCGATCCCGTCGGGCGCCTGCTGATTCCGGATCTGGGCATGACCGCAGCGGGGGGCGCCTTCGGGGTCCTGCTCCTGCTGCTCGCCGGCGGGGTCGGCTTCCTGACGGTCCGCTCCGCCGTCCGGGCCCGGGGCGGGGTCGTGAGCCCAGGTCGGCGCTCCCTGCTCGGCGCCACGGGGGCCGGGGTGCTCGCCGGCGTGCTCGGCGTGGCCCTCGGCGCGGTCGCCGGCCTCGCCCGGGCGCTCCGGGGCGTGGGCCACGGCGGAAGGGGCTGGCAGCCCATGCTGGACCAGATCTTCGTGCCGGCCCCCTACACCCATCCGGAGTACCCCGACTCCTGGCGCGGAAGCCGGGTGCGGGCCCACCGGCGGCTCGGGAGGACGGAATTCCAGGTCTCGGACATCGTGCTCGGCACGGGCCGCATTTCCGGAACGAAGGGGGAGGAGGTCGCGCGCCTCGCCCTCGAGCGCGGGGTGAACTACTTCGACACCGCTCCCGACTACGCCGGCAGCGGCAGCGAGGAGGCGATGGGGCGCGCCCTTCGCGCGGTGCCCCGGGACGAGCTCTTCGTGGCGACCAAGTTCTGCACACCGCGGGGCCATCTGCCGGCGGGGACGCCCGTCCGCGGCTACATGCAGGCGCTCGAGGGAAGCCTCCGTCGCCTGGGTCTCGACCACGTGGACCTCGTCCACATCCACTCCTGTGACGAGGTGGAGCGGCTGCTCGACCCCAACGTGCACGAGGCCTTCGATCGCCTCCGGGAGCAGGGCAAGGTGCGCTTCCTCGGCGTCTCCACCCACACGCCCCGCCTCGAGGAGGTGGTGGATGCCGCCATCCGCTCCGGCCGCTTCGACGTGATGATGGTGGCCTACCACTTCGGCATCTGGCCCCACCTGGGAGAGCTCATCCGCCGCGCGCGGGTGGAACAGGACATGGGCGTGGTGGCGATGAAGACCCTGAAGGGCGCGAAGCACCGGGGGCTGGCGGAGTTCCGACCCTACGCGGATTCCTACGCCCAGGCGGCGCTGCGCTGGGCACTGGCCAACCCGGACATCTCCTGCGCCGTGGTCTCCTTCTTCGAGCCGCAGCACGTGGACGAGTTCCTCCAGGCTTCGGGCCGGCCGCTGGGCGACGAGGACCTCGCCGTGCTCGAGCGCTACGACCGGGCGATCGCGGGCAGCTACTGCGCGCCGCACTGCGGCCGCTGCCTCGACGCCTGTCCGGAAGGGGTCCCCATCCACGACGTGCTCCGGCACCGGATGTACTTCGAGGACTACGGGTGGGAGAAGATCGCCATCGAGCACTACGCCGCGCTCGAGCGGGATGCCTCGGCGTGCCTCGGCTGCGCGGCGCCCTGCCTGGGGAGCTGCCCCCTCGGGATCGATATCCCGACCCGCACCCGCGAGGCCCACGCGCTGTTGCGCATCGGCTGAGTGCCGCAGACGGGCGGGCCGGGCGGCGGCGCGCCGCCGGGCCGGAGATCGCGCGGGGAGGCGGGCCCGGCGCCGCCACGGTGCCCGCGGGCCGGGTGTGGATCGGCACCTCGGGCTGGCACTACGGCCACTGGCGTGGCGTCTTCTACCCGCCCGGGCTCCCGCCCCGGAGCTGGCTCGCGTACTACGCGGCGCGCTTCGACGCGGTCGAGCTCAACAACACCTTCTACCAGCTTCCGCCGGCGTCACACTTCGACGCGTGGCGCGCGCAGGTTCCGCCGGGATTCCTCTTCGCGGTGAAGCTCAGCCGCTACGTGACCCACCTGAAGCGGCTGCTCGAGCCGCGGGAGGCGCTGCGGAACTTCGAGCGCCGCGTGAGGCGGCTCGGACCCCACCTCGGACCGGTCCTCGTGCAGCTCCCACCGCGCTTCCGGGCCGACGCAGCGCGACTGGACCGCTTCCTCGGCGTGGCGCCCCGCTCGCTGCGTTTCGCGGTGGAGTTCCGGGATCCGAGCTGGCTCTCCGAAGAGGTCTTCCGGGTGCTCCGCCGCCACGGTGCGGCGCTCTGCGTGCACGACCTCCTGCCCGATCATCCCTTCGAGGTGACCGCGGACTTCGTGTATCTGCGCTTCCACGGCACCGAAGGGGCCTACGCCGGCGGCTACTCGCCACAGAAGCTCGCCGCGGTGGCCCGGCGCCTCGCGGAGGTGTGGCGCGCCCGACGTGCCGCGCACGCCTACTTCAACAACGATGTGGGGGGCTTCGCGGTCCGGGACGCGGCCGCCCTGCGCCGCCATCTCGCCCGCCGGATCGGGGGGCTGGCTACGCGCCGATGATCTTGACCAGCACCCGCTTGGGCCGGCGGCCGTCGAACTCGCCGTAGAAGATCTGTTCCCAGGGACCGAAGTCGAGCTGCCCGTCCGTCACCGCCACCACCACCTCGCGGCCCATGATCTGCCGCTTGTGGTGGGCATCGCCGTTGTCCTCGCCCGTGCGGTTGTGGTGGTAGCGCTCGGGGCTCGGGTCGTAGGGCGCGAGCCACTCGAGCCAGCGCGCGTAGTCCTCGTGCAGGCCGGGCTCGTCGTCGTTGATGAAGACGCTGGCCGTGATGTGCATCGCGTTGACCAGGCAGAGGCCCTCGCGGATGCCGCTGCGCGCGACCTCGCGCTCGACCTCGCGGGTGATGTTCACGAAGGCCATGCGGGTCGGTGTCTCGAAGGTGAGGGTGGCGCGGTGGCTCTTCACGGTCTCCCTCCGCGGTTGGGGTGGACCCAGATGGGCGAGCTCCAGGCCCGCTCCTGCACCGTGCGCGGGGTGGAGGGGTCGCAGCAGGGCTCGAGGCCGGGTGCGACCGTCTCCGGGCGGGCACAGTCGACACCCTGCCGGAGGCACACCCAGGCGTTCCAGCGGCAGCTCGGGTTCTCGAGCACCCGGGCGTAGTAGAAGGCGGGGACCTCGGGGTCGAACTCCGGGTCCTCGAAGACGGCGCAGAGCCGGTCGAAGCCCGGCCCCCGCGGCGCGCAGGTTTCCGGATCCACCGTCGCGGAGCCGGCCGGATCGCCGGCCACCTCGAAGACGCGCGCCACCGGCCGGCCGTCCACCACCGCGCCCTTGACGATCTGGATCCTCTGGAGCGGCGTCGTCGGCACCCCGTCGCCGCCCGGGTCCCGGGTGGCGAGCACCGCGAGGCGGGGCGGGCGCCCGGCCGGGTCGGGAGGGAGTTCGCCACCCATGGGGACGCCGCTGGCGTAGCCGCGCGCCGCGAAGTCCGGCGCCGAGCAGAGGTCGTCGGGGATCGCGTAGCCGCCGAAGAGGCGCACCGCGATCCGGGGGCCACTGGTCCCGAAGGCCTCGCGGCGCTTCATGGCCGCGAACAGCGCCTCCCGGGAGTTCTCCTCCGCCCAGAGTCCGGCGAGCCCGCCCGGGTTGAAGTCCGGCCGGTCCGGGAAGGGGGGCACCCCGAAGCGGATGGTCACGCTTCCCGCCGCGTGGCCGACGTGCCGGTCCTCGTCCACCTGGCCGGGGGCTCCGAGGTGGGTGTCCGTGGAGCCGATGAGCCCGAAGGCGAGGGGATTGGGCCGTCCGGCCGCTTCCTCGGCGAGGCCGGCTAGGAGCCCCTCCCGGACGTAGGAGCCCGGCGGAATGGGGAGCGGCTCCCGGGCGGTGACCATTTCCCGCAGGAGCGGGTACGCCAGCTTCTCGTAGCTGCAGAGCTCGTCCTCGGCGGTGGGGCGGCACTCGCTGTCGCCCTTGTGCTGCGTCACCTCCACCAGCCGTTCGAGTCGCGCCCGAAGCTCCGCCTGCTCGGGGGACGGCGGGCTTCCGTCGGGCCCGGTGAGGGTGAACATCAGGCCGCCGGAGACGTTCGAGTTGTGGGGAATCGCGACTGCGTCGCATCCGGTGCCGGCCTCGAGGCAGCCGCGGCGGAGCGCCTCCCAGAGCCCTTCGGGGGTCGGCGTCTCGAGCGCGCTGGTGGGCAACTCGGGCACCGCCTCGCTCCGGAAGATCACGTTCCGGTGGAGGTTGCGGCCGTCCGGCATGGACGACCACTCGTAGGCGACGAAGGTGGTGAAGCGGCAGGCCGCGCTCCGGTCGTAGAACTCCTCGGCCGCCTCCCGGATCTCCCGCCAGGGCCCCCGCGCCGCCTCGAGGCAGCGGCCGCCGCCGCTTCCGCAGAAGCCGAGGCGTTCCGGGGGCTGGCGGCTCAGGACGGTTCCGTTGACGAGCACGTACCCGAGGCCCGGAAGGCGGCGGACCAGGCGGCAGACCAGGGAGTCGTGACCGGGGAGTCCCGCCTCCTGGCAGATCCGCGTCTCGCCGAGGAGCTCCGCGTGGTCGGTCACGGCGGCGAAATCGAGGGGGCGGCGGAGCCGGATGCGCGGCGCGCCCTCGCCGTAGGGCGGCAGCTCGAGGGGCTCACCGAGGGCGAAGCGATAGGCGTCCCGCGGCCGCACGCGGATCCCCTGCCCGAGGGCGTCGAAGGAGAGCCCCGTGTGCACGTGGAGGTCCCCGTAGAAGGGGCGGCGCAGGGGG
>JALSIO010000109.1 GCA_026989995.1 Myxococcales bacterium | reverse complement strand
GGCCTCGGACGTGCCCGACGGGATCCGCAGCCGACTGCCCGCGAGGATCCGGTCGGGGTCCGCGAGGCCGTTGGCCCGCGCGATCGCCCCGACGGTGGTTCCATAGCGGCGCGCGAGGTCCCAGAGGGTGTCGCCCCGCCGAACCCGGTGCACCCGCTCGGCCGGCTCGGCCCCCGGCTCGCGCACCGGGCCCGGGCGGACCGCGGCCGGAAAGGCCCGCGCCGCGGTCCCCGAGCCCGGCGGCGTCCGGGGCGCCGCCTCCCCCTCCCCGGTGCGGCCGACCGAGGGCGGCAGGAGCCGCGCGAGGCGCCCCTCGAAGTCGCCCGCGGCGACGGCGGGCGTCCCCCGCCCGCCCCGCCCCGCGCGCTCCGGCGGGTCCGTCGCTCGCGTCGACGGGAGCCGATGGCCGGCCGCGAAGACCGCCGCCATCGCGTCCTGGATCGCCATGGGCCTGCCCCTCCCCGGCGCCCGGGCCCGCGGCACAGGCCGCGGGCCCGGAGCCCACGTTACTGGCCGAGCGCCACCAGGTTCGCGAGCAGCTCGTTGGTCACCGAGATGGTCCGGGTGTTGGCCTGGAAGGCCCGCTGGTTGATGATGAGCTTCACGAACTCGGTGGCGAGGTCCACGTTGGACTGCTCCAGGTTGCTGGCCCGGATCGAGCCGAAGCCGCCGCTCCCGGGCTCCCCGATCAGCGCCTGCCCGGAGTCGCGGGACTCCACGAAGTTGTTGTTCCCGGTGGCGAGCAGCCCCTGCACGTTGGGGAAGCTCGCCAGCGCGATCTGGGCCAGGTTCTGCGTCTCGCCATTGCTGAACTGCACGGTCAGGAAGCCGTCGTCGTCGATGCTCACCCGTTGGATGGTCCCCGGCCCGAAGCCGTCCTGGCTGAAGGCGTTGGTGGTCGAGGTGTCGGCGGCGAACTGCGTGGTGGCATCGCCCTGGCCGAGCGGCGGCCCGAAGTTCAGCGTCACGTCCTGGTCCGGCGCCGCGCCCCCGCTGAACTGGAAGCGGATGGTGGGATTCGCCGTGAGCACCGTGCCCGAGGGGTACTCCACCTGCTGCAGCACGCCGTTCGCGTCGAACTGGAGCACACCCTGGGCGGCACCGCCGGCCGGGTTCTGCTGGATCACCACCTCGTCCCCGGCGCCAGGCGGGATGGTGGTCTCCGAGGGCGGGGTGGCCACGGTGAACTGCCAGCGGTGGACCGGCGGAGAGCCGGCCTCGGAGAGCTTGTTGAAATACACCGTGGCGGCGTGCGGGTTGCCGAGCGAGTCGAAGAGGGTCATGACCACCCGGTGTTGGGTGGTGGCGTTCACGTTTGCGGGGTCGAAGAGCGTCCCCACCGCGGGCGGGGAGGCCGGGCTCGCGTCGAGATTCACCGAGAGATCCATGGTCGTGGTGCTGCGGGGAGGCGAGAGCGTGGTGACGAGCTGGATGTCCCCGATCTGCCCGTTGCTCTGGCCGGTGGCGGGATCCACCCCGAAGCCCTGGAGCCGCAGGCCCTGGGGGTTCACGAGGAATCCCTGGTTGTCGATGTCGAAGATCCCGGCCCGGCTGTAGAAGGTTCCCTCCGCGCCGTTCAGCACGAAGAAGCCCCGCCCCTCGATGGCGAGGTCGGTGGCCCGGTTGGTGGACTCGAAGGTCCCCTGCGAGAACTGCTGGCTGATCCGGGCGGTGCGGGCACCGGCGCCCGTCTGCGAGAAGCCACCGATGGCGGCGATGCTCTGGCCGAGGATGTCGGCGAACTCGACCCGCCGTCCCTTGAAGCCGATGGTGTTCGAGTTCGCGATGTTGTCGCCGATCACCGAGATCGCCGTCGAGTTGGTGTCGAGGCCGGTCACGCCGGCGAACAGAGCTCCTGCGAGAGGCATGTCGGTGTTCTCCTTCTCAGGCCCGGAGCCGAGTCCGGGCGGATGTGCCGCGCCCCATGGGCACGGCTCGAAGGGACCCCGGTGCCGCTCCCTCGGCCCTCGGGTCACGGGACTGCGAGGCCGCCCGCCCCCGGAGCGCACGCTCCAGGCTGCGGACCCGCAGCAGGGTGGGCGCGAGCTCCTCCTCCGCTCGCGCCAGCAACTCGTCGAAGGCAGGCGCCGGCCGGGCCCGGAGCCACAGCCGGATGCGGGCCCACAGCCCGCCTGCCCGGACCGCCATCAGGTGCCCTCCCGCACGGCGAGGACCTCCGAGAGGCGCACCTCGCCGGCGCCGAGCCGCAGGCTCGGATCGGCCTCCCGGAGCGATGCCTCGCGGACCCGCTCCCAGACCAGTGGCGTGACGGCCACCGGACGGGCGGCGCCCCCGGCGGCGGGCACCGAGGCCCGCACCTCGAAGCGCCAGACCCCGGGATCGAGCTCGCGACCGGCCGTCCCGAGGACCGCCGCGAGATCGACGGCGTGGCGGCCGGGTCCAAGCGAGAGCCCGAGGGCCGCGAGGTCGAGCTCGACGGGCGTCCCACCCCCGTCCTGGCGCGTGAGCACCAGCGAGGCGCGGGCCGCCTGCTCCGAGAGCTCGAAGAGGATCTCGGGCGGCGGCGCGTCGCCGACCCGGAAGGTGTCCCCGGGCACGAGCACCTGGCGGCCGACCACATCCGTCGGCCGGAGGCGGGCCGCAGCCTCCGTCCCGGCCTCGCGGTCCCGGTTCGACGCCACGAGATCGTCGATTCCCTCCCGGATCGCGAGCAGCTGCTCGAGGCTCGAGAAGGTCGCGAGCTGCTCGGTGAACTGCGTGGCGTCGGCCGGGTTGAGCGGATCCTGGTTCTCGAGCTGCGCGATCAGCATGCGCAGGAACTCGTCCCGACCGAGGTCGCCGGTCTTCTTCTCGGGCTCGGGCGGCGGCCCCCCCAGGAGCTGCCTCAGGTCCACGACGGGCTCGGACATCCGCCTGTCCTCCTCGATTCCCCTGCGGCCCTAGACCCGCAGGTCCACCCCGGCCGACTGGCCGGTTGAGCGCTGCCAGGGGGGCACGGGTTCCTCCCGCGCCGGACCGGAGCCGGCGGCCGCACCGAGCCGCGGGGCGGGCGCCGCCTCGCGGCCGGCGTGGCCCTCGCCGGCCTGGCCGCCTTCCCGGTGCTCCCGGAACTCGCCGTGCCCGGCGTCTCCTCCGGGCGACGGATCCGACACTTCGAAGTGATCGACCCGCAGATCCCGGGCCGCGAGGGCGTCCACGAGGCCCTCCCGGCCCGCGCTCACCACCGCCCGGGTGGCGGCCTCGTGCGCGGAGACCACGATCTGCACCGCGGAGCCGCGCACGCGGACCAGCAGGTCGACGGCGCCGAGCTCCGGCGGATGGAGGCGGATCCGCGCCCGGCCGCCGCCGCGGGCAGCGAGCCACTCCACGTGCAGCGGCAGCGCCTCGGGCGGGCTCGCCGCAGACGGGCCGGTGGAGCCCGCCGCGGTGGACGGGGTGGCCGCGGCGGCGCCCGTGACCCCGTGCGGCGCGAGGACGGCGTCCCGGCCATCCACGCCCTCGCCGCCCGTCGCGGCGGCGGGGGGTGCGGCTCCGGAGGCCACCGGCTCGGGACGGGCTCCCAGGGCGGCGTCCGCGGGCCGGGCCGAGCCGGGCTCCGGGGACGCCCCGCGCCCGCCCGATTCGCCCTCGCCAGGATGGCGCCCCCCGCCCGAGGGGTCGTGGTGTGCGGGTGCGGCCCGCGAAGCGGCCGGCCCGGGCGCTCCGTGCGGCCGCGAGAGCGGGCCGGCGGGTTCGGCGCCACCCTGGCGGAGCCCCTCCGCCCGGGAGGGCAGACGGTCGGCGCGGACGTCCGGGGCCGGCGCTGCCGTCCCGGACGGATCCCCGCCGGCCGGCGGGTTCGTCCCGGGCCGGGCGGTCGCCGTCGCGCGGTCCGCCACCGGGGCCCCGGGCCGCGCTTCCGGCGGGTTCGGCAGAGCCGCGGCCACCGTGGATCGCGCGGCCGGCGGCTCCGGCGAGCCCGGCGCACCGCGCGTCTCCGGTGGGGCGGTCGCGGCGGCGCGCGACTCCAGACGCTCCGGCGGCGTTCCCGCTGCGAGCGGTGCCCGCAGGCGCTCGGCCGGCTGCTCCGCCGCATGGGACGGTGCGGCCTCGTCCCGCGCTCCCGGCGGGCGCGCGTCTGCGGGCAGCGCGGCGGGACGACCGGTCTCGGCCTCCAACGCGATCCCGGCCCCGCGCAGTGCCAGGAGGGTGGGAGCACCGGGCTCCGGAGCGGGTGCCGGCGGCGCGAGGCCTGCTCCGGCCCGCGCCGCCTCCGCCGCGTCCGCGGTGTCCTCGGTCTGCGCGCGCCCGTCCGCACCCTCCCCGGCCTTCACCTCGGGGTCCGCCGTCCGCGCGCGGGGGCGGGCCGGCTCCCCGGCCTCGGGAGTGGGATCCGCTCCGCCCGACTCCCGGGACACGCCGTCCCGGGCCCGCCCCGCCTCGGCCGGGGCCGACGCGGGGCCTTCCCGGCCGAGGGCGCGGCCGAGCTCGCGGTCGAAGCCCCCGGCCGCGGCGGCCGTCTCCGCGGCAGACGCGCCCTGCCCTCCCACGAGGTCCATCACCCGCGCCACCCTCGGGGCGTTCACAGCCGTCCCCCCCCGGCCGCTTCCGGCTCCCCGGAAAGCGGACGCGCCACCCGGCGGCTCAGGACGAGCGCGCGCTCGGGCGCCATGACGGCGAGCACCGCCGCGGACTTCTTGGGCTTCATCCGCGCGAGCACCTCCGTGGCGAGCTCCACCTCGAGCCGCTGGAGCAGCGGCGCGGCCCGGGTCGGGGGCATCGCGGCGTACACCTTGGCGAGCCGGGCCACGCGATCTCCGGCCTCCTCGCTGAAGCGGGCGACGCGCTCGTCCACGAGCTCGCGGATCTCGGCGAGCTCCGCGAGCCGGGCGTCGAGGCGCGCCTCGAGGTCCGAGAGGCTTCGCTCCCGCTCGTCGAGATCGCGCTCCCTGGCCTCGAGAGCGCGCTGGCGTTCCCGCAGCTCCTCGGCCAGGCGATCGACGCCGTCCCGGAGCGCGGGCGGCACCGGCCCCGGCTCCTCCTCGGCGCCGGCGGGCGCGAGCGCGATGCAGGCCATGAGGCCCGCCGCCATCCACCTCGATCCGATCCGTCCGTTCATCCCGCGTTCTCCCCGAGCTCCCGCCGCGCGCGGGCCCGTCCGCGCGCGGCCACCTCGTCGAGCTCCCGCTGTTCTATTCGCTGCTGCCCCCGCTGATGGGCGGCGCGCCGGCGGGCCTCCAGGATCTCGAGCGCCCGCACCCGACCGTGCGCCCGGCTCACCTCGCCGCGCAGTGTCGCCTCGCGCTCCGCCGCGCGGCGGAGCCGCTCCGCCGTCCGCCTCCGCTCCGCCTGCAGGAAGGCGAGCGCCCGCGCGCCGCTCCGGAGCTCCCCGGCCGCGATCCCCTCCGCGAGCCGGCCGCCGATCCGCGCACCCGCCGCGTCGAGGGCGCGACCGACCCGACCGAGCTCGGCCTCGAGGGCCTCCCGGGCCCGGCGGGCCTCGG
>JALSIO010000108.1 GCA_026989995.1 Myxococcales bacterium | reverse complement strand
GAAGAGGTGGCAGTCGTACTCCCAGGTGAAGCCGACGCCGCCGTGGAGCTGGATCATCTCCACCGTGGTCCGGTCGAAGGCCGAGCTGGCCGAAACCCGTGCACCGGCGGCGGCGAGCGGCAGCTCGGGCGCGTCGTGCTCGAGCGCCCAGGCGCCGTAGTAGCAGTTGGAGCGCGCGAGCTCGATGTCGACCCAGAGGTCGGCCATGCGGTGCTTGATGGCCTGGAAGGAGCCGATGGGCCGGCCGAAGGCGTAGCGCCCCTGGATGAACTGGTGGGTGATCTCGAAGGCGCGGTCGGCGCCGCCGAGCTGTTCGAAGGCGAAGAGCACGGCGGCGCGGTCGAGAAGCCGGTCGAGCAGTGCCGCGCCCTCCCCGGGGGCTCCGAGCCGATCGACGGGCGCCCCGTCGAATCGGATCCGCGCCTGCGAGCGCGACGGGTCGAAGCTCTCCACCGGCTCGCGGGTCACACCGGGGCCCTCGAGGTCGACGAGCGCGAGGGAGATGCCGTCCCCCTCCCGGGCCGCCACCACGGCGAGGCGGGCGATGTCCCCATCGGGGACCGGCACCTTCTCGCCGTGGATCCGATCGCCCTCGATGCGCGCTTCGGGGGTCGCACCGGTCAGCCCGCCGGGCCGCTCGGAGAGGGCGAGGGTTCCGATGGTGCTGCCCTCGGCGAGCCGGGGCAGGTGGCTCCGCTTCTGCCCCTCGCTTCCCGCGAGCAGCAGCGCCTCGGTGGCGAGATACACCGAGGAGCCGAAGGGAATGGGCGCGAGGGCCCGGCCCACCTCGCCCGCGAGCATGGCGAGCTCGAGGTGCCCGAAGCCGGCACCGCCGAAGCTCTCCGGAATGGTCGTCCCGAGCCAGCCCTGCTCGGCCACGGCCTTCCAGAGCTCCGCACTGTGGGTCTGCTCCGATTCGAGCACCTGCCGGGTGAGGGCGAGGGGAGCCTCCCGCTCGAGGAAGTCCCGGGCGGTCTGCTGAAGGAGCTTCTGCTCCTCGGAGAAGTCGAAGTTCATGCGCTCTGCTCCCGTCCGGCGCCCCGGGCCGGGCTGGCGCGGCCCGCCGGATTGACTTGGGAGTCAAGTCTACGCGGATCGGACGGCGCCGCCAGCCGGCCCGGCGCGGGATGGGCTGCCCGGCCGGCTGCAGCGCCGGGCCTCCGCCGCGATCCGGCGCGGAAACCGCCGGGCGTCGGCCCTCCCCCGCGCGGCGCCGGGGGGTGGCGGCGAAGCCCGGCAGCCCATTCAGGGCCGGGTACCGGCGAGGGAGGCGGCCGCGAGGGCCTCCACGGAGAGCTCCCACCCGAGCATCACCGTGTCCACCACGCCCGCGAGCATGGTGAGCACCTGCGCGGCGGCCACGGGGAGCGAGAGCCGCAGCAGGCGGTCGAACTCGGCCCGGGCCGGCAGGTGCCCTGGCCCGGCCGGGGCGTCGCCGCTCAAGGAATACCGACCAGGTAGGCGATCCAGGCGGGGTCGTCGGGGGCGCGTCTCCGCCGGGTGTAGACCCCGTTCGGCTCGTTGGTGGCGCGGTCGGTCCCCTCCCAGTAGACCTCCGATTCCCGGAAGCCAGCCTCCCGCAGCAGCTCGCGGATCTCCGGGAGGGTCCAGAGGCGCCAGTCGTAGGAGAAGGCCCGGCGGAGCGCGCTTCCGTCGCGGAACTCGAAGTGGATGTAGCAGCGCGTCTCGTGGCTGATGGGGTCGAAGAGGTCCTGGTCCCAGACGTAGTCGAAGCCGCCGCAGTCGCGGGGTTCGGCCATCCGCTCCTGGGCCTGTGGGCCGCCGTAGGCGTCGAGTACCAGCAGGCCCTCCCGCCCGAGGCTCCGCCGGGCGGCCGCGAAATAGCGGTGGAGCTCCTCGCGGGTCTTGAAGCAGTAGTAGGAGAAGTTGAAGGCGCAGATCACGTCCGCGCGCCGCGCGACCCGGCGTACGTCGCCGCGCAGCAGCTCCACCCGATCCCGCTGCTCGGGCCGAAGCGGCGCCAGGTTGTGCCGGCGGCCCCAGTCGAGGGGCTCCGGGTCGAGGTCCACCCCGATGGCGCGGTTCTCGCGGTGGGAACGCACCCACTGGCAGCAGATGGCTGCGGTTCCGCAGAAGTCCTCCCGGAGGACGCGCGGATCCCGGCCGTAGCGGTTGCGGAAGATGCGGCGGACGAAGCGGACGTCCGCCTCGGGCTCCTGGACGCTGCGCTGGTAGAGGTCGTAGCGGTCCGCCGTGCGCGACGTCAGCCGCGGTCGCCGCGATCGGGTGCGCCGTGCGCCGGCACCGCTCCGGGCGGTCTGTCGTGCCATCCCACCCTCCCAGTGGGCGGGCAACGTATCACAGCGGGGGTGCGCACGGTGCGCGTCGCGCCATACTGGGGCCCGTGCTCCGGGACCCGGCGGGCCCGGACGACGGGAGGACAGGATGGCGACCATGGACCTCGGACCGGGCTCGCTCGCCGGGCTCGCGCGGCTGCGGAACTTCGAGCGGCACCGGCTCTCCTCCTACGACCGCAGCGGCGGCAACCTCGACGCCCTCCGGATCGAGCCGGGGAGCACGGCGCAGCTCGGCGAGGTGGCGGGCCCGGGCTGCGTCCGGCACATCTGGATGACCCTGACCACGCTTCCGGCCGACCCCCACGAGCTGGTGGCCAACGTGTTTCGCGTCTTCTGGGACGGCGAGGCCTCGCCGAGCGTGGAAGTGCCCGTGGGAGACTTCTTCGGCCTCGGCTTCGGGCGGCGGCGGCCCTTCGTCTCGCTGCCGCTGCAGGCCGGCCCCGAGGACGGCAAGGCCATGAGCTGCTGGTTCCCGATGCCCTTCGCGGAGGGGGCCCGCTTCGAGGTCGAGAACCAGGGGCAGGGTGTGACCATCCTCTTCTACTACATCGACTACGAAGCCCATCCGCCGGACTCGGCCGATCCGGAGCTCGCCCGCTTCCACGCCTGGTGGAACCGCGTTCCCGAGACCTTCGGCCTCGCAGAGCGCCGGGGGTACACGCGCGAGGACTACCGCCTCGACCGCCGCCGGCCGGTGGGGGCGGGGCTCGGCTTCGGAGCGCCCTGGTCCGAGCCCAACCTCGACGCCGCGCACAACTACGTCCTGCTCGACGTCCACGGCGACGGGCAGTACGTGGGCTGCGTGCTCAACGTCGACGTCTTCGAGCGCCAGGTGAACGACTGGTACGGCGAGGGGGACGACATGATCTTCGTGGACGGCGAGGCGTGGCCGCCGCGGCTGCACGGCACCGGGACCGAGGACTACTTCGACACCGCCTTCTGCCCCACCCGGACCTTCTGGGCCCCCTACCACGGCATCAGCCTCTACAGCGGGAACCCGGCCTGGCCCTGGGGCGGCAAGAACAGCCTCTACCGCTTCCACGTGGAAGACCCGATCCGCTTCCGCCGGTCCATCCGGGTGACCTTCGAGACGGGCCACGCCAACGCGCTTCGGAACGACTACTCGAGCACCGCCTACTGGTACCAGCGGGGCCGAACGGAGCCGCTTCCGCCGCTGCCTCCGCTCCGGGCCCGGATCCCGCGCCCGGATCCGCCCGAGCTCGCGCGCTGAGGCCGCGGGAGCCGGTCTGCTATCACCCCGGGCCATGGAGCTCCTGCTGATCCGCCACGGGCTTCCGCTCCGGGTCGAGAACCCCGACGGCACCCCGGCCGACCCCCCGCTCGCGTCGGAGGGCCGCGCCCAGGCCGAGCGCCTGGCCCACGTCCTCGCCGCCGAGCCCCTGGGCGCGGTCGTGGCGAGCCCGCTGCGCCGGGCCCGGGAGACGGCGGAACCCATCCTCGAGCGGGTGGGGGGGCACCTCGAGATCCTCCCCGGGGTGGCGGAGTTCGACGCGCGGTCGGCGAGCTACGTGCCACTCGACGAGATCAAGCGCCGGAACCCCGAGCGGTGGCGCGAGCTCGTGGCCGGGGAGCTCCTTGCGGGGGTGGACGTGGAGGGCTTCCGCCGCACCGTGATCGACTCCCTCGAGGACCTCGCCCGCCGCCACCGCGGCTTGGAGCGCGTGGCCGTCTTCTGCCACGGCGGCGTGATCAACGTCTACGCGGCCTTCGTCCTCGGCCTCGACCGGCCCTTCTTCTTCGAGCCCGGATACACCAGCGTGAGCCGCTTTCTCGTGGCCGGCACCGGGGAGCGGAGCCTGCTCAGCCTGAACGAGACGGGCCACCTGCGGAGCGGTGGAAACCGGGCGTAGCCCCGGGCGCCGGACCACACGGGGGCAGCCGTGGACCGAGGCGACGCCGGGGGCCGAGTGGCCCTCCCGCCGGGGCGCGGCCCCCGTCACCCCGCTAGCGGCCCCGGCCGAGGTATTCCCGGCGGAGGACCTCGAGGGCGCGGCGGAGGTCCGGGCCGAGGTCCAGGCTGTCGCGGTTCACGTACATGCCGACGAAGGTGTCGGCCCGGTCCCGCGGGAGCCCGCGGCCGAAGGCGAGGGCGTAGTCGAGCGCGGCGTCGCGCTCCCGAAGCGCGAGCTCCACGGAGCGGCGGTACGCGTCGGCGATGGCCTCCCGGTCGGCGAGGGGCAGGTCCCGGCGGACGCAATTGACGCCGAGGGGGAGCGGAAGGCCCCCGTGGCGCTCGGCGAAGAGCTGGCCGAGGTCGGCCACGAGGGCGAATCCCCGGTCCGCGTAGGTGAGCTGGCCCTCGTGGATGATCACGCCGGCGTCGGCCTCTCCTGCGGCCACGGCCTCCATCACCCGCTCGAAGGGCATCTGGACCTCCTCGAAGGGCGGCAGGAGGTGCCGGGCCACCAGGGTGGCCGTGGTGCGGGGGCCCGGCAGCGCGACGCGCGCCCCCGCGAGGGCCGCGACGGGCTTCGGCTCCCGGGCGATCACGCGCGGCCCGTAGCCGCGCCCCACGCTGGTGCCCACCTCGAGGAGCTCGTAGCGGTGCGCGAGGTCGAACCAGGCATGGACCGAAAGCGCAGTCACCTCGAGCGGGTCGTCGCCGGTGGCGATCTCGTTCAGGGTCTGGATGTCGCGCATCACGTGCTCGATCGCGAATCCGCGGACCGTGACGCGGCCCGTGGCAAAGCCGTAGAACATGAAGGCGTCGTCGGCGTCGGGGCTGTGTCCGATGCGGAGCGTCCTCACGCGGCCTCCTCCTCGTCGTGGATGCGGTGGATGCGGTAGGTGGTGTCGCGCTCGGCGGGGACGAAGCCCGCGTCCCGGATCACCTGGATCACCCGTTCGGCGGTGGTGCTCTCCCGGTGGCCCGCGGCTGCGAGCACGTTCTCCTCGAGGAGCGTGCCGCCGAAGTCGTCGGCGCCGAAGTGGAGGCCGAGCTGGCCCGCCTTCTCGCCCTCCGAGAACCAGGACGCCTGGACGTGATCGAAGTTGTCGAGGACGAGCCGGCTGGCCGCGAGGATCCGCAGGTAGCGTCCCGGTCCCGCCTCCACCGGCACCCGCCGCGAGAGCGGGCTCGCCCCCGGCTTGAAGCTCCAGGGGATGAA
>JALSIO010000107.1 GCA_026989995.1 Myxococcales bacterium | reverse complement strand
CCGGCCCAGGACCCTCGAGGAGGTCCGTGCCTGGATCGGCGACTGCCGGCGCTGCCGCCTCTCCGAGAGCCGCACGAAGATCGTCTTCGGAGACGGGAACCCGGAGGCGGATCTCCTCTTCGTCGGTGAGGGGCCCGGGCAGGAGGAGGATCGCCGGGGAGTTCCCTTCGTGGGCCGGGCCGGGGAGCTCCTGACCCGGATGATCGAGCGTGGCCTCGGCATTGCGCGCTCGGAGGTCTACATCTGCAACCTCGTCAAGTGCCGGCCCCCGGGCAACCGGACCCCGCGCCCCGACGAGATCGAAGCCTGTCGCCCCTTCCTGGACGCGCAGATCGACGCCGTCGCGCCGCTGGTGATCGTGGCCCTCGGCCGCCCGGCAGCGAGCGCCCTGCTCGGCCGCGACGTGGCCATCACCCAGGCGCGGGGGACCTGGCACGACTACCGGGGCATCCCGGTGATGCCTACCTTCCACCCCGCCTACCTCCTCCGGCAGTACACCGAGGAGAACCGGCGCGCCGTGTGGAACGACTTGAAGGCGGCGCTCGCGCGCGTGCGCGAGCGGCAGGCCGAGCGGGAGGCGAGCCGATGAGCGACGGACCGATCCGGGTGGCGATCCTGATGGGAAGCCCGAACGACCTTCCCGTCATGCAACCTTCGGTGGATACGCTCCGTGAGCTCGGCGTCCCGTGCGAGGCCCGGGCCATCTCGGCCCATCGCACGCCGGAGCGCCTGCACCGCTACGTCGAGGAGGCGGAGGCGCGGGGGGTGCGGGTGTTCATCTGCGGGGCCGGGGGTGCGGCCCACCTCGCCGGGGTCACGGCGTCGCTCACGCTGCGACCCGTGCTCGGCGTACCCATCGAGAGCTCGCCCCTGTCCGGCTTCGACGCGCTGCTCTCGACGGTGCAGATGCCGGGGGGGGTCCCGGTGGCCACCTTCGGCGTGGGGCGCTCCGGCGCGAAGAACGCGGCGCTCTTCGCCGCGGAGATCCTCGCCCTCGAGGACGGCGAGGTCGCCGAGGCGCTGCGGAAGCTCCGCGAGCGCCAGGCGGCGGCGCTGCCCCTCGAGCCCCTCGCCTAGGCCTTGGCTCCGGCGCCGCCCATCACCCCGGCGACGGCGCTCTGCGGCGTGATCCTCCACCCGGCCGGGCACACGCGCTCGCCCGCGATGCACAACGCGGCCTTTCGTGCGCTCGGGCTCGACGCCGTCTACCTCGCCTTCGACGTGCCCCCGGCCGCACTCGCGGATGCGGTTCGGGGAGCGCGGGCGTTGGGGATCCGGCAGCTCGCCGTCTCCCTTCCCCACAAGGAGGCGGCGCTCGGGCTCGTCGACGAGGTGGAGCCGACCGCCCGCGCCATCGGCGCCATCAACACCATCACCCGGAGCGCCGGAAGGCTCGTGGGCTCCAACACGGACTGGATCGGCGCGGTGCGCGCCCTCGAACGCGAGACGGAGCTCCGCGGGCGGAACGCCGTCGTCCTCGGCGCGGGCGGGGCGGCCCGGGGCGTGGTCTTCGGCCTCGTCCGCAGCGGCGCCCGGGTCACCGTGCTGAACCGCACCCGCCATCGCGCCGAGGCGCTCGCGCGGGCCCTCGGTGCCGCCGCCGCCGGAGACCTCGAGGAGCTCGCGCGGATCGACTACGACGTCCTGGTGCAGACCACCCCGGTGGGGCTGCGCAGCGACCGCAGCCCCGTGCGCCCCGAGTGGATCCCACCCGGGGCGGTGGTTCTCGATGCCGTCTACGACCCGGTGGAGACGCGGCTGCTCCGGGAGGCGCGCACGCGCGGGGCCCGGGTGGTCTCGGGCAAGTGGATGCTCGTCCACCAGGCGGCGGAGCAGCTCCGCATCTGGTCCGGACGGGAACCGCCCGTGGACGTGATGGCGCGGGCCTTCGACGACGCCGCGGCGGGCTGATCCCGCCGCCGGGTCTCAGCCCGTGTAGCCCCACTTGCGCTTGTTGGCCTCGACCTGCTCGGGAGTGGGAGGGGGCTTGTCCACCACTTCGGGAACGCGGAAGTCGTCCTTGAACTCGACGATCTTCGCGTTGAGGGCGATGTCCTCCTGGAAGACCTCGGGAACCTGCTCGTCCTCGAAGATGGCCTCCCAGGGGCACTCCGGCTCGCAGACGCCGCAGTTGATGCACTCCTCGGGATCGATGAAGAGCTGGTTCGGGAAGGTCTCGCGATCGTCCCCGGTGTACTCGTAGATGCAGTCCACGGGGCAGACCTCGACGCAGGACATGTCCAGGCAGTCGCGGCAGAGTCGGGTGATCACCCAGGCCATCCAGATGCTCCTTTCGGATCCGGGGCGGGACTATAGCGATTCCTGGGCCGATTCTAGCCCCGGAGGCGCCGGTCCTCGGCGCCGTCGGCGATGCCCAGGGCCCGGGCCGCGAGCGCCGGCGTGGGCCGCTCGATGGACTCGAGGTCCGCACCCACCGCCGCCCCCATCCGGACCCGCTTGTAGATGCCCTCGGAGATGATCGCGAGCTTGGTGAGGGCCAGCACCCGGTAGAAGTCGAGGTGGTGGATCTCGCGCCCGCTCGCGCGCGCGTAGGCCGCCGCCAGCTCCTCCCGGCTCGGGAAGCCCGGAAACGCGGTCACCGAGCCGACTCCGCCACCACCGATGCCGCCCGCGCCCTCCTCGCCCGCCTCGGTCCAGTAGATCAGCGTGTAGCCGAGGTCGCAGAGAGGATCTCCGAGGGTGGACATCTCCCAGTCGTAGATGGCCGCGATCCGGCCGGGGTCCGCGGGATCGAGGGCCAGGTTGCCCAGCCGGTAGTCGCCATGCACGATCGCAGCGTCACCCGACGGGGGAAGCGCCCGGCCCAGCCGCCGCAGGAGCTCGTCGACCTCGGGAAGGGGAGCGACGCGGTTGCCCTCCCACTGCCGGGCCCAGCGCCGGACCTGGCGCTCGACGAAGCCCTCGGGGCGTCCGAAGTCGCCGAGGCCCACCCGTTCCGGATCGACCGCGTGCAGCCGGGCCAGGGTCTCGGCCACGGCCAGCCCGATCCGGCGCCGCTGCTCGCGGGTCTCCGCGAAGCCCGGCGGGAGCTCCCGGTCGAGCACCACGCCCGGCCGGTACTCCATCAGGTAGAAGGGTGCGCCGATCCGGGAGGGATCGTCGCAGAAGGCGAGCGGCCGGGGCACGGGCACCTCCGTCGCCGAGAGCGCCCGCAGGACCCGATACTCGCGCCCCATGTCGTGTGCCGTGGGCAGCACGTGGCCGAGCGGCGGCCGCCGGAGCACCAGGTCCCGGCCGCCGATCGAGACGCGGTAGCTGAGGTTCGAGCGCCCGCCCGAAATGAGCTCGAAGCGGGGTGGCCCCGCGAGCTCCGGCAGCACGCCACGCAGGAAAGCCTCGACGGCCTCCGGGTCGATGCCGGGAACCTCGGACACCCCGCGGCCGCTACTTCAGCTTGGTCTCTTTGAAGACGACGTGCTTGCGCGCGACCGGGTCGTACTTCTTGAACTCGAGCTTCCCGGGGGTGTTGGTCTTGTTCTTGGTGGTCGTGTAGAAGTAGCCGGTGCCCGCGGTCGACTCGAGCTTGATCTTCTCGCGCTTCCCCTTCTTCGCCATCGAAGCCTCCGCCTCAGGCCTGCGCCGGGTCGGGGACCGGCTGTCCGCTCCGGACGAAGACCCGCACCTTGCGTCCCTCCCGGACCTCCATCCGCACCCGGCTCGGGCGGTGGGTGCTCGGGTCGACGAGCATCACGTTGGAGGCGTCGATGAAGCCCTCCTGCTCGACGATGCCCCCCGTCCGTGCCGCCTTGCGGCCGGGCTTCAAGTGGTGCTTCTGCATCCGGACCTTCTCGACCCGGACGCGGCCGCGCTCCCGGTCCACCGCGATCACCCGACCCTGCTTGCCGCGGTCGGCACCGCGAACGACCTGCACGAGGTCTCCCTTGCGGATGCGCGCCATGTCGCTCCTCCCACGGGCCCCGACCGCTCGGGACCCGGGTTCCGATCCGATGCGCCGACCCATCCCGGCGCTGCCGCCGGAGCGGCGCCGGAGCCGGGCCCCGGGAGCCCCGGCCCGCGAGGCTCCCGCCTCCCGCACCCGACCGCGGCGGCCGGGTGCGCGCCCGCGCCCCGGCGCCGGTGGGTCGAACCGGTGCGCTAGACTCGGCCGCCGACCGAGCCCCGAGGGGCCGCCGCTCGCCACCAGAGGGGCGCGGATCATAGCGCGCCTGCCCGGGAGGGGGGAAGGAGTCCGGACCCGGTGGGGCGATCCCGCGGACCCCGAGGGTGCCGGGGGGGGCGGACCCGGGCGGGCGGAGCCCGGTAGAAGGAAGGCCCATGCCGCGTGCCCTTCGGGGGATCCTCCTCGGTACCGCGCTCGCGGGGGTGGCCATCGCCGCCTGTGCCCGCCTCCTGCCCGAGCGCTTCGCGGTCAACGCCCCGCTCCGGAGCCTGCTGCTCCGACAACAGGTCGGGGCTCCCGCCCCCGGGGAGCGGGCCCGCTTCCGGCTTCCCGAAGGGTTCCGGCTGGGACTCTTCGCCGAGGACCTCGGCTACGTGCGCATGCTCCGCCTCACGCCGGCCGGGGACCTGCTCGCGAGCGACCCGCGCAGCGGCCGGGTGCTGCTCCTCGAGCGGGACGGCGACGGCGACGGACGGAGCGACGCGACCCGGCTGCTGCTCTCGGGGCTCCACTGGCCCCACGGTCTCGATCTGCGGGACGGCTGGCTCTACGTCGCGGAGACCGATGCCATCGGGCGCATCCGATTCGACCCGCGGACCGGCACGACCTCGGGCGCCTTCGAACGGATCGTCACGGGCCTTCCCGGCGGCGGAAACCACAGGACCCGCACCATCCGTTTCGGTCCCGACGGGCTGCTCTACCTCTCGATCGGCTCGAGCTGCAACGTCTGCATCGAGGAGGATCCCCGCCGCGCAGCCATCCTCCGCTACCGGCCCGACGGAAGCGGCGAGGAGATCTACGCGACCGGCCTGCGCAACGCCGTCGGATTCGACTGGCGACCGGCCACCGGCGAGCTCTATGCGACCGACAACGGCCGGGATCTCCTCGGGGACGACTTCCCGCCCTGCGAGCTCAATCTCATCGTGAAAGGCGGTTTCTACGGCTGGCCCCACGCCAACGGCGATCGGATTCCCGACCCCGACTACGGACCGGGCCACGAGGATCGGATCGAGGCCTCCATCCCGCCGGTGCACGCCTTCCGCGCCCACAACGCCCCGCTCGGCATCACCTTCCTGCGCAGCCCCTCGCGGCCCGCGGACTTCGCGGACGCCGCCCTCGTCGCCCTCCACGGCTCCTGGAACCGCACCCGGAAGGACGGCTACAAGGTCGTCTCCCTCCACTTCCACCCCGACGGGCGCATCGAGGAGCGGGATTTTCTCACTGGGTTCCTGCAGCCCGGGGAACGCGTCGTGGGCAGGCCCGTCGACATCGCCGAGGCCCGCGACGGGACCCTTTTCATCTCGGACGATTA
>JALSIO010000106.1 GCA_026989995.1 Myxococcales bacterium | reverse complement strand
AGCAGGCCGCAGCCGGCCCGCCGGAGCTCCCGGGCGAAGCGGAGGACGAACCCCGGATCGAGACCCGGGCGCTGCGGGACGACCCGCACGGCGAGCCCGTGCCGCGCGGCGTGCTCGGTCATCCAGCCGGGCCGGAGGGCGAAGACCACCGGCTCGTGACCTGCCCGCCGCAGACACCCGGCGAGCCGCAACACCATCTGCTCGGCACCGCCGGGGCCGCTGCTCTCGAGCGCCAGCGCGATCCGCCCCGGGGACGCGGGAAGTCCGCTCAAGGTGACGCCTCCGGCCCGGCTCCGGAGGGAAGGATCGGGGTGGCGTCGGCGGCGGACCGTTGCGGGGTCCCGGGGAGATCGAGGGGCCCGCCGGCCAGGGCGCGCTCGAGGGCCCGCGCGAGATCCGAAGCCGGCACCGGCACCACCACCCGAGTGCCGGCCAGCCGCGGCGGCAGCTGCGGCGCCGCCACCCGGACGCGCAGCAGCCGGCCGGAGGGCCCGCCGGACGGCTCGAGGGCCGCCGCCACCACCGTCCGCCGCTGGAGGTCGAGATCGGCCAGCTCGTCCAGCCACCGGACGATCTCGGCCGTTGCCGATGGAACCTCGGATGCGGCTCCGTGCGGCGGGCGGTAGTCCACCAGCAGGACGAAGGGAACCCCGGCGCGCCGCGTCCGCCAGTGCAGCAGCCAGTGGCGCGCGTCGCCGCGCAGGCGACCGGGGGAACGGACCTCCGCGGCGGGCCCGCGCAGCCCCGGAGCCAGCGCCAGCAGCAGGCGGGGGCCGGCCATCCGCGGGCCCCGCTCGCGGAGCAGGCGGGCGGGGCCGGGGCGGCGGTCCACGCGCTCGGCACCGGGGGGTGGGGTGGCCTCCGGGTCGCGCAGCACCGCGGCCGCGGCGAGGCCCCGGCGCCGGAGGGCCGCGAGCACAGGCTCCGGGCCCGGACGCTCCAGGAGCGCCGAGGGCCCGCCGAGCGCGCCGAGGGCCAGGACCCGGTCGTAGGAGACCCCGGAGGCTCCGAGGAGGGCCCAGCCGGCATCCTCGGCGGCCTCGGGGCCGAACCCGAGGAGGAGCAGGTTGGGCGGGCCCTCGGGGAGCGGCGGGAGGTCGCGGTCGAGGAGGAGCCACGGCCAGAGCTGCGGCCCCACCGCCACCGCGAGGCCGACCGCCACCGCCACCGCGAGCTGGGAACCGGGGCGGGCCGGCAGCCGCCTCCGCCGATGGCGCAGGGCCAGGGCCGCCCCCGCGAGACCGGCCGCGACCGCCGTGCCCCCCCAGGCCAGCGGCCGGAGCTTCACCGACGCCCCGGCGAGCTCGGCCCCCACGAGCGCGAGTGCCACCGCGGCCCACACGCCCGTCCCCGAGAGTGCGACCCCCGCCCGCTCGAGGCGCGCGCCCACCCCGGCGGCCAGGGCGCCGGCCGCGGCCGCGAGGGCGGCCGCCAGCGCGAGACCGGCCCGGAGCGGCACCCCCGGCGGGAGGCCCGGGCCGGCGATCTCCGCGGCCACACCGGCCAGCGTCGGGGCGAGCAGCAGCGGAGCCACCAGCGCGCCCACCATGGCCGAGCGGCTGGGGCGGCGGGAGGCCAGGGCCGCGACCGCGGCCAGCGCCAGCGCCGGCAACGCCACCAGGGCTGCATCCGCGGCGAGCACGCCGACGCCCAACCCGGGCGGCAGCGGCGCCCCGGGTCGCTGCAGGAGCGCGACCTCGACCGTGCCCAGCACCACCCCCGCTGCCAGGGCCGCGCGCACCCAGTCCCCGAAGCGGGGCAGGGCGGGCAGGGCGACGGGCTGCACGGCCGGGGCGGCCAAGGATCCTCCCTACGCGGGGCCGCGGTCGGAGGCGTCCTCCGGCGGGTCGCCATAGGCGTAGCGCGCGTAGGGGTCGTGGTAGTAGTAGCGGCGGAACGAGTTCGGGCTCACCTGGTTGAAGACCACCCCGGCGACGTCCTTGAGCTCCTGCATGGACCGCACCACGGCGTCCCGGGGCGTGGCGTCCGCGCGCACCACCAGCAGCACGAGGTCCGCCATGCGGCGAAGCAGGCGCGTGTCGACCACCGGCAGCAGGGGCGGCGAGTCGATGAAGACGGCGTCGTAGTGCCCGCGGGCCCACTGGAGGAGCTCGAGAAAGGCGGCATCGGTGAGCAGCGCGAGCGGGTTTCGGGCCGGCCGCCCGGCGGGCAGGAGCGTGAGGTTCGGAATCTTCGAGTTGACCGCGCAGGCCTCCAGTGGGGCCTCCCGCCGGAGCACGTCGGTGAGCCCCCGCTTGCCCTCCACGTGCAGGAGCCGGTGCGCCGTGGGGCGGCGCAGGTCGCCATCGATCACCAGCACGCGGCGGTTGAGATCGCAGGCGATGGTCAGCGCCAGGTTCAGCGTGGTCAGGGACTTGCCGTCCCCCCGCGCGGCGCTGGTCACGAGCACCACCTTGCGGTCCTCGTGATCGAGGAAGAGCGGGGCGAACGAGCGATACTGCTCCGCCGGAGCGGATTCCGGCGCCGTGAAGACCACGAGCCGCGGATCCACCTCGCCGCTGGGCGCCTCCTCGTAGATCCGGTCGTTGTCGATCCGGGGAACCGAGGCCACCACCGGGAGGCCGAGCTGGCGGGAGAGGCGTGAGACGGAACGGAAGGCCGGGTGGCGGAGCTCCTGGAGGAGCACCAGGCCGGCGGCCAGGGCCAGCCCGAGCAGCAGGCCGCCCGGGGCGAGCAGGTGGAGCGCGGGCCAGGTCGGCTTCTCGGGAACCCGGGCAGGGCGGAGGACCTTGAAGCGCTCGCCCTTCTGGGACTGCTCCAGGTTCCGGGCCAGGGCCGCCTGGGTCTTCTTGGCCAGCAGATCCTGGTAGGAAGCGACGAGGTTGTCGTAGTCCCGCGTGAGCGCGAGCTCCTGCTGCTCGAGCCTGGGGGCCTCCTCCACCCGCGCCTCGTAGTCGGCGATCTGTGCCCGCAGCCGCTGCTCCTGCTGCCGCCGTGTGGCGAGCTCGGCCTCCGCCGCCGCGATCTGGGCCCGCAGGTTGGCGACCACCGGGTTGGCGACCGCCGTGCTGGCCGGATCCTCCGAGGGGGGTGGACGGTTGCGGATCTGTTCCTCGAGGCGGGCCACCTCCTCCTCGAGGGTCTTCACGTTCGGGTGCTCCTCCGTGTAGACGCGGCGCGCCTCGATCAACGCCTGCCGCGCCTGGACCAGCGCCTGGCTTAGGGGGTCCTGGATGGCCGGGGTCATCGGCGTCCCGGTTCCGGGCACCGCCACGCCCTCGAGCTGCGAGCGCAGCAGGGTGATGCGCTGGGCGATGGCCGTCTGGGCCTCGAGGTTGCTCGAGAGCTGGTCGTTGAGCCGGCTCAGGGTCTGGAGGTTCGCGTCGAGCTGGCTCGGGAGCGCACCCATGCGTGCCTCCTTGAACTTCCGCAGCTCCTCCTCCTTGGCGGCGACCGCCTCCCGGATGCGCTCGAGCTCCCGGTCGAGGAACTCCTCGGTGGCTCGCGCCTGAAGGGCGCGATCCTTGATGTTCTCGGTGATGAAGAGATCCGCCACCAGGCGCACCACGTCGGCCGCCACCTCCGGGTCGCGGTCGGTGTACGAGATCTGGAACACGGCCGCCTTCTCGGCGCTTCGCCGCCCGGCCCCGAGTTCGACCTCGAGGTTCCCGCGGATCTTCCGCATGATCTCCTCGCGGCCGGCGCGGCCGCCGGGATCGAGGCGCCCGGGACCGATGGCGTCGATCAGCTCGTTCAGCTTCACGTGGCTCGTGACCCGTTCCCGGAGCGTGTCGAGGCGGCGCTCCACCTCGAGGGTCACGGTGGGGCGGATGTAGTCCTCGGGAACCCGTTGGGGCTCCACCAGCACCGAGGTGCTCGCGGTATAGGAGGGAGGAAGGACGAAGTACGCGACCACGCCGAGGGCCAGGCCGCCGAGCGCCCCGAGCACGAGCCACCACTTCCGGCGCTCGACGATCTCGAGGAGGTCCTCGGGCCCGAAGGCCGGTCCGGCGGGGCCGGCGGAATCCTGCATGCACTTCCTCTCGCGCACCGCGTGTCGAAGGACCCGATCGACCCGTCCCGCCGGGAGGCTGCGGGCGGGGCGCGGCCCGGCGCGGGCACCCCCTGCCCGGTGGGTGCCCCGGGAACGCGCGCGGTTGCGCGGAAGCCCTGGACGCGCGCCGGAGAGGGTAGCCCGCGGGGTTCAGACTGCCGGCATGGCCCGCCAGGCCGCCCCGAGCTCGACCTCCGGCAGCCTCCCGGCCCGCGCAAGGCCTCCGAGCACCTCGCCCACGGGAGCGAAGCGGTGGGATGCCAGCAGGCGCCGCAGCCGCGGCAGGGTCCGACGGAGGTTGAAGTAGTGGTTGATGCGCACCCGCAGTCCGGCCGCGAGCCGCGGCTGCTCCGGATCGACCTCCCACGGGTGCAGGTAGAGGACGACGGGCTCCCCCCGGGCGACGAGGCGGCGCAGCCCGAATCGGAAGCAGTTCGCCGGCAGGAAGCGCAGGTAGGCGCCCCCGGCCAGCGGGAGGTTCACCGGCCCCACGGGCAGGGTCGTCAGGGGAAACTCGTCGATCCGTGCGCCCGATGGCAGGCGGAGCCGGGCGGGCAGCCGCCGGAAGCCCGGGATCCCGTACCGGGGATGCCGGACCGGAAAGATGGACGAATCGAAGGTGAAGCCCTCCTCGGCGAGGATGTCGAGGGCCCAGAGCGAGTCCCGGGTCACCGAGTAGCTCGCCGCGCGGTAGCCCCGGACGGGGGCCCCCACGGCGTCCTCGATCGCCCTGACGGCGCGCCGCAGGTCCTCGCGGAAGCGCGCCGGACCGAGCTCGTACACCAGCTCGTGACCGTATCCGTGGCAGCCGAGCTCGTGCCCCCGGTCCCGGATCTCCCGGAGCAGCCCTGGCTGCCGCTCGGCCACCCATCCCAGGCTGAAGAAGGTCGCGTGGACGCCCGCCTCGTCGAAGAGGTCGAGCAGATGCCCCGTGCTCGCGACCACCCGGGAGGGCAGCGCCTCCCACTCGCTCCGATCGAGGACCCGGTCGAAGTTGGAGACCTGGAAGTACTCCTCGACGTCGACCGAGAGCGCGTTGGTGACCATGACCCTCTCGCCGGCGTCCGGCGGGTTCACACACCCCGCAGCAGGACGACGGTCTTGAGGGTATTCCAGAGGATCAGCAAGTCCATCAGGACCGACCGGTACTTGAGGTAGTACAGGTCGAGGGCGAGCTTCTCCTCCCACTGGTCGAGGCTGTTCACGTAGCCGAAGCGGATCTGGGCCCAGCCGGTGAGCCCCGGGCGGGCTGCGCAGCGGTAGCGGAAGTACGGGTACCGGCTGGCCAGCTCCTCGGCGAACTCCGGCCGCTCGGGACGCGGCCCCACCAGGCTCATCTCTCCGCGGAGCACGTTCCAGAGCTGCGGCAGCTCGTCGATCCGGGTCGGCCGGAGCAGCCGGCCGACCCGGGTCACCCGGGGGTCGGCGCGGCCGGCGAAG
>JALSIO010000105.1 GCA_026989995.1 Myxococcales bacterium | reverse complement strand
TGACCGCGGTGGGGTCGCGGCCCACGGCGGTGAGCACGTGGGCGACGAGCGACGTGGTGGTGGTCTTTCCGTGGGTGCCGGCGACGGCGATGCCCTGCTTCATGCGCATGAGCTCGGCCAGCATCTCGGCCCGGCGGATCACCGGGATCTTGCGCCGGTCCGCCGCGACGAGCTCCGGGTTCTCCGGGCGGATGGCCGAGGAGTGCACCACCACGTCCGCGTCGCCGATGTGCTCCGGACAGTGGCCCTGGAAGATCTCCACGCCGAGCCGCCGCAGCCGCTGCGCGGTGGGAGCCTCGGGCCGGAGGTCGGAGCCGGTGATGCGGTAGCCCTGGTTGTGGAGGAGCTCCGCGATCCCGCTCATGCCGATCCCGCCGATCCCCACGAAATGGATGTGCTGGATGCGACGGAACACCGTTCCTCCTTCAGGCCGCGAGCTCGAGGCAGGCCTCGGCGATCCGGGCGGTGGCCTCGGGCCGCGCGAGCTTGCCGGCAGCGGCGGACATGGCGGCGAGGGTCTCCGGCTCGCGGAGGAGCCGATCGAGCTCCCGGCCGAGTCGACCCCGGTCGAGCGGCCGCGAGGGAATCACCCGCGCGGCTCCCGCCTCGGCCAGCGCCCGGGCGTTGGCGTCCTGGTGGCCGGCGGCGGCGTGTGGGAAGGGCACGAGCAGGGCCGGCAGTCCGGCCAGGCAGAGCTCGGCCGCCGTGAGCGCACCGGCGCGACAGATCGCGAGGTCCGCCCAGGCGTAGCGCCGGGCCATGTCGGGCTCGAAGTCCACCACCTCCGCCCGCAGGCCGGCACGGCGGTAGGCGGCCTCGACGGCCTCCCGGTCGGCGGCGCCGGTCTGGTGGAAGAGCTCCACCGGTCTTTTCGCCAGCTCCGGCGCCAGCTCCGCGAGCGCCCGGTTGATCTGCCGGGCCCCCTGCGAGCCCCCGAAGACCAGCAGCCGGAAGGGGGGCTCGGGCCGCCGGCGCACGATCCCCAGGAGGTGTTCCACGAGCGGGGCGCGCAGCGGCACCCCGGTGACCTCGAGCCGGCCGTCCGGCACCCGGGCGGCCAGGGCCCGCGCCGTGGCCGGGAGACCGCAGAAGACGCGCCGGGCGAGGCGCGCGGCGAGGAGATTGGCGCGGCCGGGCAGGGCGTTCGGCTCCACGAGTGCCAGCGGGATCCGCAGGCAGGCGGCCGCGAGCACCGCGGGCAGTGCCGCGTAGCCGCCGACCGAGACCACCACCCGGACCTTCCGGCGGCGGAGCACGACGAGTGCCCGCGCCGCTCCGGTGCAGGCGGCCACCAGCGCCAGCGCCCGTCCGGCCGGCCCCCTCCCCTCGTAGGGGCGCGCGGGGAGGGTCCACAGCTCGAACCCCGCGGGCGGGACGAGCCGGCTCTCGAGCCCCCGCTCGGAACCCACCACCAGCACCCCGGCCCCGGCGGCGCGCAGCGCCTCGGCGAGGGCGAGGGCCGGCATCACGTGCCCCCCGGTTCCGCCTCCGGCGATCGCGAGCAGCGGCCTCACGGCAGGCGCCTCCTTCGCACCGCACCGCGAACCGGGGGCGGGGACGGCGCCGCCTCCCGGCGGCCGATGCCCGCCAGGATCCCCGCGGCCAGGAAGGAGATGAGCAGTCCCGACCGCCCGTAGGACATGAAGGGCAGGGCGAGCCCCTTGGTGGGCAGCAGCCCCGTGACCACGGCGCCGTTGACCAGCCCGGGCACGGCGAGCAACAGGGTCATGCCCGTGGCCACGAGCCGCGCGAGCGGGTCCCGGGCCCGCCGGGCGATCCGGAATCCGGCCAGGGTGATGGCGGCGAAGGCTCCGAGGACGGCGAGGGCGCCCAGAACGCCGAGCTCCTCCGCCACGACGGCGAGGATGAAGTCGGTATGGGCCTCGGGCAGCCACTCGATGGGCTGCCGGCCCATGCCGATCCCGACGCCGGTCAGTGAACCCCGGCCGAAGGCGACGAAGGACTGCACGAGCTGGAACCCCTCCCCCCGGGCCACGGCAAAGGGGTCCAGGAAGCCCCGGAGCCGCGCCATGGCGTAGGGGTGGGTCACGACGTGCCAGGCGACCAGCGCGCCGAGGGCCGTGCCGCCGAGTCCGAAGAAGCGCAGCGGCATTCCGGCGGCGAAGAGCAGGCCACCCACGAGCAGGGGCACCAGCACGGCATTGCCGAGGTCGGGCTGTGCCACGAGCAGTCCGGCCGGCACCGCGGCGAGGCAGCCGGTGAGCGCGGCCGAGCGGACCGGGCCTGCCCGCATCCGGTGATCGCGGGCGAGGTAGACGGCGGTGAGCAGCACGGTCGCGAACTTGGCCAGCTCCGCGGGCTGGAAGACGAGGCCGCCCGGGAGCGGCAGCCAGCGCTGCGCCCCGTTGACGGGCGGGGCGGTGGCGAGCACGAGGGCGAGCAGGACCACGCCCGCCAGGTACAGCCCGGGGGCGGCGAGGACGAGGAGCCGCAGCGGCACGTGCATGGCGGCGAGGGCCAGCAGCGCCCCGGCGGCGGCGCCGCCGAGCTGGCCCAGCGTGTACGGGGAGAGCCCCGCCTCCGGCGCGCGGGTGGCCGTGGCGCTCTCGATGGAGACGAGACCGAGGCCGAGCAGCACCACCACGGCCACCACCAGGCCGCCGTCAGGGACGAAGGCGCGCTCCTCGCCGGCCTCGAAGCGGCGGTCGGGGACCCGGGCACCGGCCCGCCGGCGGGGGCGACGCCGGAAGGGCCGGGTGTCCCGCAGCGGCGGCGCGAGGCTCACGGCTGCACCTCCCCGAGGTTCCGCACGGCGGTCCGGAACCGCTCCCCGCGCTCCTCGTAGTTCCGGAACTCGTCGAAGCTCGCGCAGGCCGGCGCGAGAAGGACGGTGTCCCCGGGGCGGGCGGCCCGGGCCGCCGCGCGTACCGCCTCGTCGAGCCCGGTCACGCGCTCCACGTCCACGGCGCCGGCGAGGGTTTCGGCGAGGAGGTCCCGAGAGGCCCCGAAGAGCACCGCGCGCCGCACCCGTCCGCGGGCCGCGTCGGCCAGGGGGCCGAAATCCAGGCCCTTGTCCTGGCCTCCGGCGATCCACACCACCGGCTCGGGAACGGCGCGCAGCGCCGCGAGGGCGGCTCCCACGTTGGTGGCCTTCGAGTCGTTCACGAACCGGACCCCCCCCGTCTCCGCCACCAACTCGAGCCGATGGGGAAGCCTCGCGACGCCGGGGACGGCCGCCGCGGCACGCTCGACGTCGACACCGAGGCCGGCCGCGGCGGCGAGCGCCGCGAGGGTGTTCTCGAGCTCCACGGGGGTGGCGAGCCCGAGCTCCGACACCCCGAGGCGGATCGTCCGGGATCCGGCCCGCACCACCACCCCGCCGGCGTGGGCGAAGGCTCCCTCGCCGCCGTCCGAGCCGGTGCCGAAGCGCAGCAGGCGCGCCCGGCCCCGGCGGGCGAGGGCGAGGCAGATCGGATCCGCCGCGGGCGCCACGGCCACGTCCTCCGGCCCCTGTCGCTCGAAGAGGCGCCCCTTGGCGGCGGCGTAGGCCGCGAAGGAGCCGTGCCGGTCGAGGTGGTCCGGGCTCAGGTTCAGCAGGACGCCGACCGCGGGTCGGAATCGCTCCACCGTCTCGAGCTGGAAGGAGGAGACCTCGAGCACGGCCACGTCGAGGGCCTCGCCACAGAGCTCCACCGCCGGGAGGCCGAGGTTCCCCGCGGCCCGGGCCCGGAGCCCGCCCGCCCGAAGCATGGCCTCGAGCATGGTGACCGTCGTCGACTTTCCGTTGGTCCCGGTGACGGCGACCACCGGCACCGGAAGCGCGCGGAAGGCGAGCTCGAGCTCGCCGAGGACCGCCCGGGCGCCGGCGAGGCGCTCCCGGGGGACTCCCGGGCTCGGGACCACGAGGTCGAAGGAGGCCGGGTCGGGGACGCGGCCGAAGACGGCCTCGACCCCCGCCGGCAGGCCGGGGGGCGGCTCCCGGAGGCGCTCGTCACAGGCGACCACCTGCGCCCCCCGCTCGACGAGGAAGCGCGAGGCGGAGGTTCCCGAGCGGCCGAGGCCGATCACCAGCACGCGAGCCCCTGCGAGCTCCTCCATCACCGGAGCTTCAGCGAGGAGACGGCCACCAGGCCGAGGATGATGGACACGATCCAGAACCGGACCACGATCTTCTGCTCCGGCCAGCCGAGCTGTTCGAAGTGGTGGTGGATGGGGGCCATCCGGAAGACGCGCTCTCCGGTGAGCTTGAACCACGCCACCTGGATCATCACCGACGCCGCCTCGACCACGAAGATCCCACCCACCACGAAAAGCAGGATCTCCTGCTGGATCAGGACCGCGATGGTGCCGAGCGCACCGCCGAGGGCCAGCGATCCGACGTCGCCCATGAAGAGCTGGGCCGGGGAGGCGTTGAACCAGAGGAAGCCGAGTCCGCCGCCGACGAGCGCCCCGCAGAAGATCGCGAGCTGGCCGGCGCCGGCGACCCGGGGGATGGCGAGGTAGTCCGCGATCACGGCGTGGCCCGCGGCATAGGAGAGGACGAGGAAGGCACCGCTGGCCACCATCACCGGGCCGATGGCGAGGCCGTCGAGCCCATCGGTCAGGTTCACGGCATTGCTGAAACCGGCGATCACGAGCACGGCCATGGGGATGTACCAGGCGCCGAGGTCCGGGTTGAGGTTCTTGAAGAAGGGGAAGGCGATGCTGGTGGCGAACTCCGGCCGCGCGTAGGTGAGCGCCGCCACGGCACCCGCGACCGCGAACTGCCAGAAGAGCTTCCAGCGCGCCGGAACTCCGCGGCTGTCGCGCCGCACCACCTTGCGGTAGTCGTCGACGAAGCCGAGCGCGCCGTAGGCCAGCGTCACGAACAGCACGATCCACACGTGCGGGTTGCGCAGGTCCGACCAGAGCAGCACCGACACGAAGAGGGAGAGCAGGATGAGCAGCCCTCCCATGGTCGGCGTCCCCTCCTTGGCGCGGTGGTCCGGGCCGAGCTCCCGGATGGGCTGGCCCACCCGGAGCCGGCCGAGGGCCCGGATCAGCGGAGGGCCCACCAGGAAGGCCAGGAAGAGGGCGGTCAGCGTCGCCGCGGCAGTCCGGAAGGTGATGTAGCGGACGACGTTGAGCGCGCCGATGTGGTCCGAGAGGGCGAAGAGCAGGTGGTAGAGCACTACGCCTCCCCCACGAGTGCGACCAGCGCCTGCACCACCCGCTCCATGCGCGCCGCCCGGGATCCCTTGACGAGCACCCAGTCCCCGGGGCAGAGCGCGGCGGCGACCCAGTCGGCGGCGTCCTCGGCACCTCTGGCGACCCGGATCCGCTCCTCCGGCAGGCCCGCCCCCGCGGCGCCCGCGGCGAGCTCGTGGGCGTGCTCTCCGAGCGCGACCAGCCCCGCGATTCCGAGCCGCGCGGCGAGGGCGCCCGCCTCGCGGTGGGCCGCGCGAGCCTCGCCGCCGAGCTCGCCCATGGTCCCGAGCACCGCGAAGGCGCGCCCGGG
>JALSIO010000104.1 GCA_026989995.1 Myxococcales bacterium | reverse complement strand
CGCCGAGGAGATCGCCCATCGCATGGAGGCTCACCACCGTGGTGCCGTCGGGTGCGATTGCGAGGTCCTCGGCGAATCCGAGCCATGCGGTGAAACAGCCTCCGTCGGAATAGGTCACCGACAGGCACGCACCACCGCATCCCGAAGGACTGGGAAAGGCCCAGCCTTCCGCAAGCGCTGTACTGCGACCGGTATAACCGAGAAGCTGAAGCTCACCGGATTGGACGCCGGGCGGATCGCGACCTCAACGAGCTGACTCGACCCTCCGGGCACCTCCGGGTTCGTGAGCACGAGCAGGCTGTCGTTGGAAGAAAAGATGAGATCGGTGGCGTCGATCAGCCGGCCGCCGGAGGTCAGGGTCTGCTGAGCGCCCGTCTGCCCGTCGATTCGGATCACACGGTCCCGGTCCAGGCAGTAGATGTCGCCCGCCGGATCGGCCGCAAGGCCGACGGGATCACGGAGCAGTCCGTTGGAGCTGAGGATGCGTTGGAAACCGGTCTGCGGATGGATCCCGAGGATCACGCCCGCGTCGAAGGTGCCCGCCGGACCACTTGCCCGTACCGTACCCGAGACGATGATCTGTCGGCCGTCGATCCCAATGGCTCCGGCCATTGGGGTCGTAGGCGTGTTGCGGAGAAACACCGGGTATGCGAGGGGGCGTTGCAGGGTGGCAGTGGTCGGCTGGTGTTGGCCTGCTCCAATCTTCGAGAGGGCGCCAGGAGCGGCAGGAGGCCAAACGGGAAGCCCGAAGCGCAAGCCCGTCGTGGAGGATGACTTGTTCTCGCGTTCCGGGAGGGGAGGTTCCATGCTGGGGCTGGAGCTCTCTGCCGTGGCATGGGAGCCGGCGGGTGGGAGTACGCCCGCGGATGGGCCGGCGGGCGACCGGCGGAGCGGGGTGGAGGCTCGGTGAGTTTGCCTCGCCGTTTCCGGGGTGGTGGCCCTGCGCTGCACTCTCGCGGATCGGCTCGACGCCATCCACCCGGGAGGAGCCGTCCGTGAGACGCTCTGTCGCCAGGACGCCGAGTACCGGGTGGCCCACCACGGCGAGGCCGTGGTTCCGCATTCCGGCGCTGGCGGGGTGGCGCGGCCCTTCGAGGCCCCGGCCGACGGCGAGCGCAGGCGGGTGTGGGATGCGGACGGGGTGCAGGTGAGGGCGTCCCGCGTGAACCACGCCCCGGTGGAGCCGACAGTCGGCTACCGCTTCGACTACGCCGGAGGCTCGGTGGTGGTGAGTGGCGACACCGTGCGGTCCCGGGACCTGGAGGCGGGTGGCGCGGGGGGCGGACCTCCTCGTCCACGAGGCACTCTCGCCGAGGCTGGTGCGGGTGCTGACCCGGGCGGCGGAGCGGGCCGGAAACGAGCGGCTGGCCAGGATCACGCGCGACATCCTCGACGGCCACGCCACGCCGGTGGACGCGGCACGCTCCGCGAAGGCGGCCGGTGTGCGACACCTGGTGCTGACGCACGTGGTACCGCCGCTTCCGG
The DNA here is from genome assembly GCA_026989995.1 of Myxococcales bacterium. Classification (GTDB taxonomy): domain Bacteria; phylum Myxococcota_A; class UBA9160; order UBA9160; family JALSIO01; genus JALSIO01. Next base: position 3,977 of record JALSIO010000104.1, on the reverse strand, counting down.
TGCGACCGCTGGAGGGGATCTTCCTCGAGGGCGTCGCGGAGGCCTGGCCCGGGCCGGTGACCCTTGCGCGGGATGGCCTCCTGGTGCAGATGCCCGCGGGCTCCTCGGCGATCCATGCCTCGGTGGTCCGCGGCTCTTGAGGCTTGCGCGCCGGGCGCAGGGCTCGGAGCTCGGCCGGCCCGTCCGGAGGCCCTGCGCGACTCAGCGTGGAAGGCGGCCGGAGACGACCTCGTCTCCGATGGCGTAGGTTCGGCAGGGGGTGCGGACGCCGCTCGCTTCGCGGGCCCGCTCGCAGCGGGCGAGGGCCTCGTTCCGGGCGGCGTCCTCCGAGTCCCGGCCCCACGCCGCGCCGTAGGCGAGATGGGCGCGGGGATGGTTCTCGTAGGCGATGGCAAAGGCCTTCCGACCCGGACGGGCGAGATAGTCGCGGAAGGCTTCGTCGATGGACTCGGTAGGGCGCTCCCGGCGGTCCCGGGCGCGGCGCACGTCGGGCGCACGGCTGCCGTTGGGCCGCGCGTAGAGGGCCGCGACCGTGGCCCGGTCACGCGGGCTCAGCACCGGCACGGGGAGCGCGTTCTCCAACGCGTACATGAGGTCGCGGTGGTCCGGGCTGTGTCCGAGCAGCCCGAGGGCGTGGCCCGTCTCGTGCATGGCGAGCCATTGGATCCGGGCCGCTTCGATCTCGTCGCCGGTGCGCGCCCGTGCGGGAAGCAGGATGACGTCCACGGTGAAGCGGCGCGCGAAGGGTCGGATCCTGGTGGCCGCGAGGGCGCTCTCCGGGCCCGCGAAGTCCCGCTCCCAGGCGAAGGGGATGTCCGCATCCCCGGGCTGGTCCACGAAGGTGAACGACGGAATCCCCGGGCGTGCGGCGTCGCTCCACGCGAGCACGCCGGAGCGCACCGCGGCGATGGCCCGCCCCGGATCGTCGAAGAGGCCCGCCGGAGGCTCGGGCACGTGGACGCGGAGCGGCATGGCGTGGTCCGGCCAGCGCAGAAGGACCCGCTCGTTGCCGGGAAGCACGGCGGCGACGTTCCCGAGGTAGGTCGCTCCGGGATGCGGAGCGCCGGGTCCGGCGCAGGCGACGAAAAGACACCCGAGCGTGGCGAGCAGCGGAGGAACCGGGCGATGCGAGGGGTCGGGCATGGCGTCGCGCTCCGGAGGCCATCCTGCCAGCGTGGCGATCCGGTGTCACGCCCCATCGAGGCCGCCGCCGGGGCGGGCGTGTGCGATGCCGCCCGGGGACGTCCGCCGGCGGTGCCGTCCGGCTGGTCAAGGGGTCGGGCCGGGTGAAAACCCCCGCGGCCGGGTGCCCTCCCGCCGGCGCCGGGCCGGTCCGGGCCCGCCCGGCCGGTGCCCTAGCGCCCCGCGAGGGGTCCCACGATCTCCACGGCGAAGCGCTCGAGGAGGCTCGGATCGCCGCCCTGGATCACGAGGTAGTTGATTCCCGTCTCCTCCCGCCGCTTCTCGATGCGCTCCCGGAGCTCGGCGCCGCTTCCGGTCAGGAAGAGGGGACAGTCGGCCACCTCCTCGGGCGTCATCCCGGTGCGCGAGGCGAGGAGCTCGCGCACCGGGCGCGGGTCGTCGGTGATGGCGACGGCGAAGGAGAGGGTGGTGAGCTCGAGGGCGTCGGGATCGCGCCCCGCGGCCTCGGCCGCCTCGCGCACCCATCCGACCTTCTCCCGGACCTTCTCGGGACGCAGATCCCGGGCGGTCTCGGCCGTGACCCGGCCCTCGTGGAGGCGGGGGTTGATGCCGACGATGTCGGCGAGGCGGCCGGCGAGCCGGAGGATCCGAGGGCCGCCGCCACCGATGAGGACCGGCGGCACGTCGCCGGGCGGGAGTTCCACGGCCCGGGCGATGTCGTGCACCTGGTAGTGGCGGCCCTCGAAGGTCGTGCGCTCCTGGGTCCACATGCCGCGGATGATCTCGAGGGCCTCCTCGAGACGTCCGATGCGGACCCCGGGCGGGTCGTAGGGGATGCCGGCTTCTCGGTAGTCGCTCTCCATCCAACCCGCACCGATGCCGAACTCCGTGCGGCCTCCGGAGAGGAGGTGCAGCGTCGCAGCGGCCTTGGCGAACACCACCGGATGGCGGTAGTCGACGTCGTAGACGAGTGTGCCGAGCCGGAGGCGTTCGGTGGCGGCTGCTGCGGCGGCAATGGCCGTGGTGGGATCCCACTGGTCACCGAAGTGGTCGGGCCAGAGCACCGAGCTGTAGCCTTGGGCCTCGATGCGGCGGAGCGCGTCCTGCCAGCCGGGCACCGGGAGCTTTGCGAGCTGGACGCCGAATCGGAACGGTCGGGGCATGGGACCCTCCTGCCCGGGCCGGCGGAGGGCGCCCGCCCCCGCGTCGGCTCCGGTCGCGCCCAGGGTAGACGGGTACCGGCGGGGGCTCCAGCCGGCACCGCCCGCGCTCGTGCGGGCGCGCCCGCGTCCGCGCAGCGGTGCGGGGCTGCGGCCGGCACCGCTGGCAGGCGACCCGCGCGGGTCCGAGCGGCGACGGCGGGGCGAGACGCGAGGTCGGGGAGACCCCCACGCCGGCGGCTGCGCGGCGCGTCGGCCGCGTGGTGGGGGGCGACCGGGGCGAGGAGGTTCGGAGGCGGCGCTGGGCCGCCCGGAACGGAGAAGGAGGGGGAGTCGATGCATGAAGGAGGTTGCGAGCACCAACCGCGAGCCGGGAGGGGTCCCGCGCGCAGACGTGCCGCCGGACGCGCCCGCGGCGTGATCCGCGTCGCTCTCGGGGTGGTCCTCCTCGCCGCCTTCCCGACCGGGGGGGCCGGCGCGGGCCAGAGCTCCGAGTGGCTCCTCTTCATCGGCGCCGACGGCCACACGGCGGTGCAGTACGACACCATGCGCACCGGGTATTCGAGCTTCGACCGATACGTTCCCAAGGGAACGAAGCCCGAGGACTACCTCTACATCTTCCCGAATGAATTTCGCCTCGACACGACCGCGGACTCCCGGAGCGACATCATCCGGTTTCCGAGCGGAAGCTTCGCGCTCCTCTCGGAGGCCGACCTCGAACGCCGCAAGAAGGGCCCGTCCGTGACGGTCGAGCCGGACGGGACCCACGTGCTCCGATCCTGGGACGGGCGGAAGGAGGCGAACGGGCACTTCGGCGCCTGGATCCATCCCGGGAATTTCGACCGCTACGCCTTCGCGGTGGTGCTGCCGGAGACATTCGAGTTCGTCGACTGGCAGGCCAATCGCGACGGCGCGTGGGTGAAGCGGCGGAACACCCTGGCCTTCTTCGGCAAGAACGTGAACGACCTCGTCTTCACCGTGCGGTACCGGCGTCGATCCCGGGGCGAGATGGATGCGATCCGGACGGCTCTCGCGGGAACCGAAGGTGTGGAGGTGGAGGAGGCCGGCGACGCGGTCCGGGTGGTGCTCGCGGACACGATTCTCTTCGCCTCGGGCTCGGCAGAGATCGAGCCGGGCGGGCGCGCGGTGATCGCACGGATTGCGCAGAATCGGAGGCCGGAGGCGCGGATCGTGGTGGAGGGCCATACCGACGATGTGCCGATCCGCGGTGCCCTCGCCGCGCGCTTCCCGAGCAACTGGGAGCTTTCGGCGGCCCGGGCGCTCGCCGTGGTCCACGAGCTGTCCCGCGCCGGCGTCCCGGAGGAGCAGCTCGAAGCCCGGGCCTTCGCCGCGACGCGGCCCCGGGTTCCGAACACGAGCGCCGCGAATCGCGCCCGGAACCGCCGGATCGAGATCCTCCTCACGCGGTCGGGCGGTGGTCCGGCGACCGACTGAGGGGCCGGTCGCGCCGGGCGGTGACCACGTCGGCGTCCATCCCTTCGGCGTGGGGAACGCGTGAGGGACTGGCCGGGCGGCCGGTCTCCGGAAGGCGGCCGGTCAGGGGCGGAAGAGCTCCGGCTGGTCGGCGACGAAGCTGCGCTTGGCGACCCGCGGGAGATCGCCGGGAAGGGAGGCGATCTCCCGGGCGAGCCGCCGCGCGACGTCGGGCAGGTC
>JALSIO010000103.1 GCA_026989995.1 Myxococcales bacterium | reverse complement strand
CCTTCATGCAGGCGGGCAGGTCGTCGTCGGCCTCGGTGAAGCCCGCACCCTCGTTGAACTTCCACTCGTCCCGGAGGCACTGCCAGCCGATCTCCACCACCTGCTCCGGCGTCACCTCCTCCTCGTAGAGGAGCGAGTAGAACTTCGCGATGTCGGTGCAATTCGGGGTCAGGAACTGGCAGAAGCCCGAGGAGTCGCAGGCGGCGTTCACGATCTGCGCCTCCTGCGAGGCCCGGGCGTACTCCTCCGGCGGAAGTCCCGGGTTCACGATCAGGCCGGCGGTGTGGTCCGCGCCCATGGGGCTCGTGGCGTAGGTCACCCCGGTCGCCTTGAGCGGCCGCGGGTCCCAGGCGGGGATGGACTGCCCCTTGACCACCGGCACCCGCTTGTGGTTGCGGCGGCGGCCCACCTCGAGCGCGCCGTTTCCAATCATCTGGCCGAGCTCGGTGCCCTTGGCGATCTCCTCGAGCAGCCGCTTCGCACCCTCGGCGTCGCCCCACTCCATCCCGCCGCTGTCCATGTACACGGCGACGGCGGAACCCGTCTCGATGGTGTCCACGCCGATCTCGTCGCAGAGCCGGTCGAGCTCGGCCACGAGCTCCCAGCTCCCGATGGCGCAATTCGAGCCGAGCATGGTGAGGGTCTCGAACTCGAGCGCCGAGGTGAGGTAGTTGCCATCCTTGTCGTGGACGACATTCGAGCACTGCACGATGCAGCCGGTCATGCAGGCGTGCATGCCGCCCCCGCGCTTCTCGAAGCTCTCGACGATCCGCTTGCCGTCGAGGTTGTCCACGTCCGGGCATTGTCCCTCGGTGCGGTTCTTGTACACGAAGGTGTTGAGCATGTTCGCCACCGGCACCACCGAGCTCGTCCCCCACTTGAACATCTGGGGGCCCTCCTGGTAGGCCTTCGTGTACTGCTTGCAGAACTCCATGAAGGGCTTCATGTTGTCCGGCCGGCGGACCGGGCGGCGACCGGCATTCACGGCCACGTACTTGAGGCCCTTCGAACCCATGACGGCCCCGAGGCCACCTCGGGCCGCGTGCCGCGCCGGCCGCTGCTCGTCGCTGTCGCTGCAGGCCACCGAGGCGTTCTTCAGCCGCAGCTCGCCGGCCGGACCGATGGTGACGAAGGAGGTCTTCTTCCCGTACTTCTCGACCAGCTTGGCGCAGCAGGCGTAGTTCCAGAGGCCCCGGAACTCGTCGGCTTCCACGACGCGCGCTCCGTTCTCGTCCACCTCGAGGCCGTAGCGGCGGTTCGGGTCGGCCGGCTGCCCCTTCACGATGACGGCCCGGTAGCCGAGCTTCATGAGGTCCTGGGCGGGGTTGCCTCCGGCGTTGGCCTCCTTGATGCCCCCGGTAAGCGGGCTCTTGGCGCCGACCGACATGCGCCCGGAGGTGGGCGCCGCGGTGCCGGACATCACCCCCGGGGCGAGCACCAGGACGTTGTCGGGTCCGAGGGGATCGCAGGTGGGATCGCACTCGGTGACCAGGATGCGCGCCGAGAGCGCCCGCCCGCCGAGGAGCTTCCACTCCGCCGGGAAGTCCTCCACAGTGGCGGTGAGGTCGGTCATGTTGACGCGGATGAGCTTGTCGCCGGTGGGTCCACCCATATCGCCTTGCCTCCTGGATGAGCGGGGACGGTAGCACGCCCGGTCCGAAGCCCCCGCCGGGCGCCGGCCCCCTAGCCCCCGGCGATCGCCGCGAGCACCTCGATCTCGTCGCCCGGACCGACGGGGCGGTCGAGGGCGTCCCCGGACGGGAGCTGCTCCCCGTTCAGGAACAACCGGACGAAGCGGTGGGGCCGCCCGGACTCATCCACCACCTGTGCCAGGAAGCCGGGGAAACGCCGCTCCACGGCCTCAAGGCAGCTCCGCACGTCGCGGCCGTCGACCTCCACCACCGCCTCTCCCCGGGTGGGCCCCCGGTAGGGCGGGGGAACGAGCACCTTCGGCATTCGCCGCCGCCTCCTTCTCCATCGGGCCCGGTTCGCCCGGGCGAAGACCCAGTATAGCTCCGGGCCGGCGCGCTTCCGGCGTGCGCGAGGCCCGCCGCCGTCGGGTACCCTCGGGACCGATGCAGGCCCTCCGCTCCGCCGGACGCCTCCGGCATCTCGCGGCCCTCGTCGCCCTCGCCCCGCTCCTCCCGGCAGTCGCCGCCTGCCCCGCGGCGGCCCAGATCCATCCCCTGCCCTCGGGGCCCGTACCGCTCCACGGCCTCGTGTCGGAGGGCGCGGCGGCGGCGGTGGTGGAGGTGGACCAGGCCCATCCGGACCGGATCCGCGTGCGGAGGATCGCGCTCCTGCGGGGATCGCTTCCGGAGCGCTTCGCCGTCAAGCGCGCGCCCTCCCGCGGTGGTGGGCTCGGGCGCGGGGACCGCGCGCTGCTCGCCTTCGACGGCGCCCGCCCTCCCTTCGTCATCGCCGGCGACCCGGAGCCGGCGATCCTGCGCCCGGGCCCGGGCGAGGATCCGGGGGCGTGGACGGCTGCAGTCACCGGCCTCGCGGAGGCCCTCGCGGATCCGGTCCGGCTGCGCGACGTCTACCTCGGCCTGGTCGACGGCGACCTCCCCTCGCTGCGCGAGCGGGCGCTCGAGTCCCTGCTGGCGCGAGCCTCCCCCGGCTCGCGGCAGGAGCGGCCGCAGGTGGCTCCCCTCTCGGCCGAGCAGGCCCGCCGCCGTGCGAAGCGCGCCCTCGCGGCCGACACCCCGGAGGATCAGCGCAGCGCCCACGCGCGGCTGGCAGCCAGCCGCCGGGAAGGTGCGCAGGCGCTGCTGGCCGGCCTCGTCGCCTCGCCGGGCGCCGCGGCGCTGCTCCCCCTCGCGATCGGCGCCGGCCGGGCCCACCACCTCCCCGAGGCCACGCGCACCGCCCTGCTCCGCGCCCTGGCCGACCCCCGGCCGCCGGTCCGGAGCGCGGCCGTCCGGGCCGCCCGGCTGGCTCCCGATCCGCCGGTGCTCGACGCGCTGCAGCGGGCGGCCGAGGCCGACCCGGACCCGCGGGTGCGGGAGCGCGCGGCGCGACTGCTCGCCCGCCATCCGCGGGCTGGGGGCGCTCGCCCACCCGCTCCGAGTGGGCGGGTGCCGGCTCACTGAACCGGCGCGGCCGCGGAATCAGTCCCGGTCCGTGCGGAGGCGGAAGGGAGGACGCTCGCCCACGGGTTCGAGCTCCTCGACCTCCACCGCGGTCACCCGGGCGAGGGGCGGCCCCTGGTGCAGGAAACGGAGCAGCGCCTCGATCGCCTCCGATGGTCCCTCCGCCTCGACCTCCACCTGCCCGTCGGGGAGGTTTCGGACGCTCCCCGCAAGCCCGAGGCGGTCGGCCTCGATCCGGGTGGCCTGGCGGAAGAACACCCCCTGGACCCGCCCGGAGACCCGCGCGCGGATCCGCCTCACGGCCCGGCCTCGACGGGCACCACGTCCCCGAGCCGCTCGCGGAGGAAGACGAGCACCCGCTCGAGCGCCTCCCGCGTCGGGTGGCCGTCGCGGTCCACGAGGTCCACCGTCAGCACGGAGTGCGCGGTCCGCGGAATGCCCCACGGATTGCCCGGCGAGGAGTCGATCTCGATGGCCTCGAAGCCCCCGCCGAGCTCCTGACGAAGGCGCTCGAAGCGCTCCGGCGGACACAGCGGATCGCGGGTGAAGCGCAGCCCGAGGACGCCACAGCCCGCCGCCGCGCGCCGCCGCACCACCTCGAGCTCCTCGGGAGACAGGTGCAGCGCCCGGCGGTGGGAGGGCGTCACCGGAAAGGGCAGGGAGGGCTGACTCAGCACCGGCGCCATGAGCCGCTCGTCGACCATGAGCGCGAGGGCGAAGTTCCCGGTCAGGCACATGCCCACCGCCCCGACGCCCCGCCCGCCGCACTCGTGGAAGGCGCTCCGGCACAGTCCCCGCAGCCATCGGGTGATGGGACTCGCGTGGTTTCTCGCGAGCACGTGGAACTCGCGGCTGATGCAGGCGCGAACCATCTGCACCGCGACGGTCCCCGTGCTGAAGGGGCGCCCGGGCGTTCCGAAGAGATGCGGCAGGTACACCCGAAACCCCGCATCCACCACCCGCTCGGCAAAGCGAAGGACCTCGGGCGTGATCCCCGGGATCTCGTGAATGACCACCACGCCCGGGCCGCGGCCCCGGGTGAAGACGGTCCGCCGGGAACCGTCGTGCTCGAGGTCGCTCTCGTCCCACCCGGCGAGCGCCGCGGAAACCGACGTCATGCTGCACCTCCCCTTCCGGCAGCCCGCCCCCCCCGGCGCGCGGTGTATCCGGCTCCGGACCGGGCGAGGCCCCCGGCGGCGGTCAGAGCAGGACGGCGAGCTGCCGGGACTGCGCGAGCAGCCGTCCGTCCGGAGCGTAGATCTCCCCGTCCTCCTCGAGGAAGCCCTCGCAGACGGTGCGGGTCCGGAACCGGGCCAGCAGGAAGGCGCCCGGGGGAACCTCCCGGGCCGGGAGCGAGGTCCGGAAGTGGACGGTGAGGTCGACGGTGGGGACCGGGTTTCCGGGCTCGCCGGCCCGGCTGCGGGCGAAGATGGCCGGCGGCCAGGCATCGGAGATGGCGGCGAGCAGCGGGGCGTCCACCGGCCGCGGCTCCTCCGGGCGGATCCACCCGCCGGAGATCATCTCGACACTCCCGGAGCCCGGTGGGAAGCCGATTGCGTGGCGGGACTCGAAGCGCTCCCGCATGGGGATGCTGGCCGGCCCCTTCGGAAGGGGCCGGGCCCGCTCCACCGCGATCGCCGCGGGCGGGGCCGCGTGCCGGATCTCGGGCCCGGGCCGGGGTGCGCCGAAGGCGGCGAGCGCCAGGGCCACGGTGCGGCCCTGCTGGGTCATCCTTCCGGAGAGGAAGCTCACCGAGCGACCGCGCCGCTCGACCCGGGTCTCGATCTCGACCTCGCCCTCCTCGGGAGGGCGCGGGTAGTGCACGGTGAGCGACCGGGGGGACCGGGCCGGGTCGCCCTCTGCCGCCTCGAGGGCGCGCATCAGGATCGCAGCCACGTAGCCACCGTTCGGCCCGCGGACGATCCACCACCCGCGGTCGATGCGGGCGCGGTAGCGGCCCTCCCCGAGCGGCTCCACCCGGGTGTCTCGGTCGAAGCGGCCGGACATGGCGCCGCCGGATAGCACAGGCGCCTTGCCCCCGCCCGGCGAAGCGCCGCCGCCCACCGGCTCCGGATGCGCGACTTGACGCCCCCGGGGCCGTCCGCCAAGCTCCGCCCGTGATTCGCACCGGCTCGTCCGCGCGCGGATGGTGGCGCACGTTCCTCTCCACTCCCTAGTGGGGGCGGTGCGACCCGCGTCGTCGGAGTTCCGGGCCGCCTCCCGCGAGGCGGCCCTTCTCGTATCCGGCTCCCCCGATAAGCCGCCTCCCAGTCGAGGGGGGCCGGCACCCGCACCGAAGGGGGCCTGAAATGGACCGATCCGCGAGCCCGGAGGCCTATCGCACGCGGGGCGGAATCGAGGTGACCCGGAGCGCCCGGGCGGC
>JALSIO010000102.1 GCA_026989995.1 Myxococcales bacterium | reverse complement strand
GCTCCCGGCGCTGGTGCTGGCGGTGGTCGCCCTGCGGTGGGCAGCGGGCCGGGTGGGCCTGCGCGGCGGCGCTGCGGCGGCCACCGCGCTCCTGCTGGCGGGCGCAGCCGTCCGCCCCGACCTCGCCCTCCAGGCGGCGCTGCGACGCCACGGCCCCGTGGCGAGCCCCTTCGCCGTCCTCCCGGTGGCACCCGACCACCGCGGCGCCGCCCGCTTCCTCGCCGCGCGCGCGCGCCCGGGGGAGCCCGTGGTGGCGGAGGATCCGCTGCAGATGCACGTCTACCTCGGACGGGCCGACTACTGGCTCCGGCGCTTCGACGACGCCGCGGCCTTCGTCACCCGGCATCCCGACGGATCGCTCCGCGACGTCTACGTGGGGGCCCGCCTCGTCCCCGAGGTCGGCGAGCTTCGGCGCCTGCTCGCGGAACGCGGCACGAGGACCGCCTGGCTCGTGACCTCCGGCGAGGTCGAGGTGGCGCCGGAGTGGTACCGGACCCCCGCCACCCGGAGCACCCTCGAAGCCTGGCGTCCCCTCGCCTGGTTCCTCGGCGAAGACGGACTCACCCGGATCTACCGCCTCGAGGACGGCCGGCCGGTGCCACCGCCGCCGCCGGGGTCGGAGCCATGAGCGACCGGCGGATTCGGGCGGGCATTCTGCTGCGACACCTCCAGGATCCGGGCGGCATCACGGTCTACACCGAACGCGTTGCGCGCCATCTCGGGCTCCGGGAGCCGGATCTCGAGTGCCATTTCCTCTACCAGACGGAGGCGGGAGCCGAAAAGCTCGCCGGCATTCCCGGGGTCCACCGGGTCCTGCACGCGCGCAGTCGCCTCGGCTGGGACCAGATCGCCATACCGCGTTACGCGCGAAGGCACGGCCTCGACGTCCTCTTCCACGGGAAGTTCGCCGTCCCTTTCGCGGCGCGAATTCCGACGGCCATCTTCCTGCCCGGCCCCGAACAGCTGATGGTGCCTCATCTCTTCCGCCGCACCGACCGCCTCCTCTCGCGTCTCAGCCTCCCGCTCCATGTGCGCAGGGCGCGCGCCGTGGTCATGCTCTCCGAGGCAGCCCGAAGGGATCTCATCGTCGCCACGGGCGTCGAGGCGGATCGGGTCCGCGTGATCCCGCCCGGCGTGGATTCCGACCTCCGCCGGGCAACTCCCGAGCAGGTCGCCGACCTGCGGGCGCGCCTCGACCTGCCCGGGCGGTTCGTGCTCTTCCTGGGTGGTGTCACACCGCTCAAGAATCTGAGGAGACTCCTGCAGGCCTTTGAACTGCTGTCCGACGAGCCCGATCTCTCCCTGGTCCTCGCCGGCTTCGCGCGGTGGCGGTACGCGAAGGAGCTCGCACCCCTCCGCGAGGGGAATCTGGCGCGGCGGGTTCGCGCGGTTGGATTCATCGCCGATCGCGATCGGGCGGCCCTGTACTCCGCCGCCACCTGCCTGGCCCTGCCTTCGCTGTACGAGGGATTCGGAATGCCCATCATCGAGGCCATGGCCTGTGGATGCCCGGTCCTCACCTCCGACCGGAGCGGCTGTGCGGAAGCCGCGGGAGGAGCGGCCGTCCTCACCGACCCCACCCGGCCCGAGGCCATTGCTGCGGGACTGCGCCGGATCGTCCGCGACGAAGCGCTCCACCGGGATCTCGCCCAGAGGGGCAGGGCCCAGGCGGCGCGGTACCGTTGGGAGGTGGCCGGGCAGGCCATCGCCACCCTCCTCCGGGAACTCGCCAGCCGGCCCGGCCCGGAGGACTCTCCTTGAATTCCGCTCCGGACCCGCGGGCGCGCTACACGTACCACGAAACGACGTCCTTCGGCGCGCGGCGGCGGGCCCGGCTGACCCGCCGCCTGGTCGATTCGGTCCTGCCGTCGCTTCGGCCCGGCGACGACGTGCTCGAGGTGGGCGCCGGACGGGGCGAACTCGCCCGTGAGCTCCTCGCCCGGGGCGCCCGCTACCGCGCCGTGGAACCGAGCACGGAGCTCCGAGCCCGCCTCGAGGCCCTCGGCGTGGAGGTCATCGACGCCGTCGTGCCTCCCATTCCCGCGGCCGACAAGAGTCTGGACCTCGTCCACTCGATGGACGTGGTCGAACACATGCTGCACTACGAGCAGGCGATCGGCTTCCTCGAGGACGTCTTCCGCGTGCTCCGGCCGGGCGGTCACGTTTCCATCGTGGCGCCCAACTTCGACACGCTGGGCTGGGTCTTCTTCGCGTGGGAGTACCAGCACGGATTCGTGACCAACCGCGCGCGGCTCGTGGGCCTGCTGAAGGACACGGGATTCGAACCGGTGCGCTCCCTGTGCTTCCTCGGCGCGGCAGGACTCGGACGCGCTCGGTTCCTGGATCGGGCCCTGGCGCACCTCGCCCTGCCTCTGGTGACGAGTCGACCCTTCTGCGGGCTGGTCCGCGGGCTCCACTCGGACGAGCTGCTGTTCCGGGTGCACAAGAACTTCTGCGATCACGTGGCCGTGGTGGGCCGGAAGCCGGCCTAGCCCCGATCCGCGCCCTGGGAGGCACCCGTCGCCGGTGCACCGAAGGCCGCTTCGCCGCCTGGTCCGCCCGGCGCCTGGCCGGGCGCGGAGTCGGCCAGCGGCCTGGCCGCCTCGTAGATGCGGGCGATGCGGTAGTCGCGGATCTGGCGGGCGTGGAAGAAGAGGATCAGCTCGGCCAGGAGGCCGATGGTGAACATCTGCACCCCGAGGCCGAGCAGCAGCGTGGCGAGCACGAGGATGGGCCGGTCCGCGAGCGGGGTCCCGAGCAGCCGCTGGACCGCGACCACCGCGAGAACCACCGCGCCGACGGCGGCGAAGGCGCTTCCGAGGGCGCCGAAGAGCCGCAGCGGCCTCCGGGTGAAACGGGTCAGGAAGAAGATCGAGAGCACGTCCATTGCGCGCCACAGGTAGTCGGCGGGCCAGTGGATGGCCGGCCCTCGCGCGCGAGGGTGCACCTCGGCCTCGACCTCCTCGACCCGGAATCCGAGCCGCTCCGCGAGGATCGGGAGGTAGCGGTGGAAGTCGCCGTAGACGGGGATCTCGCGGACGACCTGCCTGCGCAGCACGCGGGTGCCGCTGGCCACGTCGCGGAAGTGGCTTCCCGAGGCCGCGGAGAGCAGCGCGTTGAAAAGCCTCGACTGCAACCGGGGGCGCCCGCCCCGGGGCACGCGGAGGCGGGGCGCGTAGGCGAGGTCGGCGCCCTTCTCGACAGCATCGAGGAGATCCCCGAGGACGTCGAGCACCACCTCGAAGCGGGGCGGGACGGTCACGAGGATCTCGCCCCGGGCCTCGTCGAAGCCGGCCCGGAGCATGCCGCCCTCCCCCGCCACGTGGGCCACCTCCACCACCCGCACCTGCCCCGGGAGCTCGGCACAGGCCTCCTCCACTTCACGGGCGGCCTCCGGGGACCGGGTGCCGAGGAGGAGTAGCACCTCCACCGGCCGGCCGAGCCGGTCGAGCGCGCTGCGGAGCTCCCGGGCCACGAGGACGAGCTCCCCGCTCGGCTGGGCCACGGGGACCAGGACGGAGAGCTCAGGCGTGCTGTCGGGCATGCCAGGCTCCCGCCGGGTGGCTTCGGTGCAGGGCGGGCTCCCGCCGGCCCCCGGGCCGCAGGCTCAGCATCAGCTCCGCCACGAGACCGCAGGTGCCGCACCCGGTGGCCGTGGCCGCCGAGATCAGCGCCACGGCCGGGAGCACCACGGTTCCCGGCCCCTGCACCGCGAGGGCGGCGAGCGCCGCCGCGAAGGCCGCGGCGAAGGGCACGGCGAGGAGAGAGAACCAGCGGATCGGGCTCTCCCGGAACCGGGTCAGCATCTGGATGGTCATCAGGTCGGCGATCACCTTGAGCACCCGCGAGAGTCCGTACTTGGAGCGACCCGCCACCCGCGGGTGGTGGCGGACCACGACCTCGGCCAGACGGGCGCCGGCGGCCATGCTGAGAACCGCGACGAAGCGGTGCATGTCGGCGTAGAGGTCGAGGCCCCGCACGACGTCGGCCCGGTAGGCCTTGAGCGCACATCCCTGGTCGTGCACCGGAACCCCGGTGAGCTTGCGGATCAGCCAGTTGGCAGCCCAGGAGGGCAGCTTCCGCACCACCAGCGCGTCCTTCCGGTCGCGCCGCCAGCCGCTGACCACATCGGCGCCGGCGGCGAGCGCCTCGAGCAGGCGCGGAATGTCCCGCGGATCGTTCTGCAGATCGCCGTCGAGCGTGACGATGACCTCGCCCCGGGCGCGGTCGAAGCCGGCCTGGAGCGCGAGGGTCTGTCCGAAGTTCCTCCGCAGGGCCACGACGCAGAGCTCCGGGGTGCGCTCCTGCACGCGGCGGAGCACCGCGAGGGTCCGGTCGCGGCTCCCGTCGTCCACCACGACGATCTCGAAGGGGATGCCGAGGGGCCGGAGCACCGCCGCGAGCCCGTCGACGAGCGCCTCGGCGTTGGCCTCCTCCTCGAAGACGGGGACGACCACGCTCAGGGACCGGGGCGACCGCGAGGACGACCGCCGGCCCGCCTGCTCCACTGCACCCATTGCCTCTCCGTCTCCGACGCGACGGCGCCGGTGGGTTCCGCTTCGGCCGACCGCCCTCACGGGTGGAGGGGAACGTTGCCCGCGAAGCGCGGATGGCCGTGGAAGGCCTCGAGCTCCTCCCGAAGCCGTGCCTCGTCCCAGCCGAGGGCCTCCCCCATGAGCCGGGCGACGGCCTCCGCCCGGCGAACCCCCGGGTGCCCGGTGGCGGCGAGGCCCGAGCGGCGCAGCAGCAGGTCCTCGAGATGCGTCGCCCACTCCCGCTCGACGTGGAAGCGTACCGCAGTGGGGTCCGGCGCCCCGGCCGCGGGGCGGGCCGGCCGCTCCGGGCCCCGCTCCCGCCGGAACTCCTCGCGAAGCCGCCCGCGGTCGACGAGCCCCGGCCCTTCCGACCGCGGCGCCGGGCCGAGGAGGCCCCCCACCGCCCGGGAGGCGACCCCGAGGGCGGTGGTCCACTTGGGGCTCACGACCCGCGTGGACCCGTCCGAAAGCCGGGCGATCACCGCGCGGTCCGTGGGCGTCCGCTCCCCCGGCCGGGCGGGCGGGAGGCGACCCGCGTGGACGAGCCGGATCCGCCGGCGGTCGAGCGCAGCGAGCTCCGGGTGCACGGGCGCGAGCCAACGGAGCATCTCGTCCACCCAGGCCTCCCGCAGCTGGAGGGGCCGGTCGCTCGGACCCGGATCCGTCCGGTCGTAGGTCCCGACGATGGTGCATCCCCGCCAGGGCACGCAGAACACGTTTCGCCCGTCGTCGGGGTGGCGGAAGCCGACGCCCGTGCCGTCGCGTCCGAGCCCGAGGCGGTCCACCACGAGGTTCATCGAGACCACGGCGGGGGCGTCTCCCTCGTCCCCTCCGGTGCACCGGAGCAGGGTGCGGACCTCCACCGCCCCGCCGTCCGGCAATCGCAGAAGGTGGCCACCCGCCGGGAGCGGCTCGGGGTCCGCCACCGTATGGGGACGGATCTC
>JALSIO010000101.1 GCA_026989995.1 Myxococcales bacterium | reverse complement strand
GCCTCTTCCATGAGAGCCGCGGACCAACCGAGGGCGCCGGCGCCCGACGGCCCGCGGTGACGGTTCCACGGGCCTGCCGGCCGCGTGGGGTCGGAAGCCTCGCGAGCCTGGCTGGGAGATGGCAGGCTCGATGGCCGCTGGCTGCGTCGTCCGCAGTGGGCGAGGGGGGTAGATGGGCACGGACCTGCGAGACGGGGCGCCGATGCCGGACGACGGCGGGGCGTTGGCGGCTCCGTCCGGGGTGCTGGCCACGTCCGGTGTGGCCCCCCCGCCGGCCGGCCCGTGGCGGCGGTTTTTCGCCCGGCAGGCGGACTACTTCCTCTTCGTGCCGGCCGTCACGCTCCCGCTCGAGGCCGCGTGGTCGGCCCTGCTCGCGGCGGGCGAGACATCGGCCTTCGGGGATCCTGCCGGCGGCCTTCCAGGCGTGCTGCTCGGGGCTGCCGCCCTCAACGTGGCGTGCGTCGTGGCCTTCGTGCTCCCCGAGGCGCTGATGCTCCGGGCGTGGGGAACGACACCTGGAAAGTGGCTCTTCCGGGTCCGGGTTGTCCCGCTCCACGGCGTCCGGCCCACCTTCGCCGAGACGCTGGACCGGAGTCTCCGCGTGGCAGTGCTGGGCATGGCCCTCGGGCTGCCCTTCCTCTGGCTCCTCTCGGCCCTCCGCGCCTGGCGGGTGCTCGTGGAGCGGGGGCGGCTCGAATGGGAGGGGCATGGCTTCCGCGTCGCCCGGGCGGGCTGGCGTGGGCCGGGGGGGCTGGCCGTTCCCGTTCTTCTGGCGGCAGGGGGCGCCGGCTTCGCGGCCTTCTTCGTGCGGGTGGGGGAGGCGCCCCCCGGGCGGGATCCCTTCGCCGCGGACGCGGAGGCCCGGCTGGCGGTCCTGGGGCAGGGCATCGCGGAGGCGTCCCGGGCGAAGCGCGGAACGGTGACGGCGACCTCGCCGGTCGTCCACGGGGCCCTGGCCTCGGGCGAGGAGGAGGTCCTCGAGCTCGAGGTGGGGCCCGCACCCGCGGTGCTCGTGCTCGCCACCTGCGACCGGGATTGCACCGACCTCGACCTCGAGGCCACCGAGGGAGGCCGGCTCCTGGGCCTCGACCGGGATGAGGATCCGACACCGCTGGTCGTGGTCCCGGCCCCGGAGCGGCGCGCGATCGAAGTGCGCGTGCGGATGGTGGCCTGCGAGGTCGAGCCCTGTGCCTATGCGTTGCAGGTCCTTTCGAGCACCGAGAGCGGCTTCTGGTTCTCGGGCGGGACGTGTTTCGCCGTGGCTCCGGACGGCCGGATCCTCACTGCGCACCACGTGGTCGCCGTGGGGGGCACGCCGGTCGTACAGTTCGAAGGGAGCCCGCCCCTCGAGGCGCGCCTGGTGCGGATCTCCCCCGCCAACGATCTCGCGCTCCTCCGGGTGGATGCGCCCACCCCGGCCTGGCTTCCACTCCTGGGCGAGGAGCCCCGACTCGGCGAACGGGTGCTCACCGTGGGACATCCCGTCGACGAGATCCTGGGGGCGGGTCCCCGGTTCGGGCAGGGGGTGATCGGCGGGCTCACAGGCCTGCTCGGCGAGCACAACAGCATCCAGGTCTCGGTGCCGGCCCTGCCGGGGAGCTCGGGAAGCCCGGTGATGGATTACCGGGGCCGGGTGGTCGGGCTCCTGGTGGCCGGAGCGGATCCGGAGGCTTTCGAGGAGCGGCTCGGGATGCAGCCCGAATCCCTGCGTTGGGCCATCCGGGCTGCGTACGCTCGAGTTCTGGTAGGGGAGGTTCCGGATCTTCCACCGGCGGCGTCCCGGGAGGAGGCCATCGAGCGGGCCCGTCGGGCGGTGTGCCAGGTCGCGATCCGGCCGGTCTCCCCGGGGACGAGCAGTGGGGGAGCACACTGAGATGGCGGGAGAAGCGCTGCACAGGTGGTGGGAAGCGCGAGGCCGGGTGCTGCTCCGGTCGGCGCGCGGCGAGCTGGGGCGGCTCGGACGGGAGTTCGGGCGGTCCGGCACGGCCCTCCGGCGGCAGCTCGGACGCGGTGCCCGGGAGCTGGCCCGGCGGGGCGTCCGCCTCGGGCGGTGGGCTCGGCGGGCCGGGACGGCTCTGCTCGAGGCAGGTGCGCCGGCGGGGCCCACACCGGCTCCGGCCGGCAGCGACCCGCTTCTCGAACGGGTTCGCCCCATTGAACGCGAACGTCTGAAGGAGCTGCTGGCCGCGATCCGGCGGCTCCGCGCCCGGCTCGCACGCGAGCTCCCGCAGGAATCGGCCCTCCCGCTGCGCGAGGAGCTCCGCTCCTCGGAATCGGAGCTCATCTGCCTCCTGCTGCGCTGGGAGGACGCGGGCTGGTTGGTGGAGCCCGTCCCGGCCAGGCGCCGGGACGAGCTGTGGGACCGGCGACCCGAATGGGTCCGTGCCCGCGGGCCGGATGAAGCGGTGGCGCCTCCACTCGAGAGTCCCGCTGCCGAGGCGTCGTCGTCCGAGCTGCGCTCCGCGACGACTCCGCGCCCCGGCCCGAGCGAGGCCGCTTCGCCAGCCCCCGCGCAGGGCGCGGAACCGACCGGACGGTTGCTGGCTGTTCCTTCCGAGGTGGCCGCAGCCGAGGCGGTGCCGGAGGCGGGGGCCGAAGCGCGCAGGGATCCGAGCGTCCCCGCCCACGTCCCGGAGGCTCCGGCCTACGAGGAGGCGCCGGAGAGCCCGCGGCCGCCCCCCCGCGAGGGCGCGAGGCCCGAGGAGCGAACGGCACCGAGCCCGGCCGATCTCGCGCGGCTTCGCGCCCACTTCGAGCGCGGCGACCACGTGCGGCTGGAGGTCCCCGGGATCGAACCGGCGAGCTGGATCTCCGCGATCCAGTGGCTCGACCGGGAGCTGGAGGGGCGACAGCCCGGGGAGCGCGTGGAGGTCATCCACGGCTTCCTCCAGGGTCGGCTGGCGGAGGTCTACGGGTGGCCCCGGAATCTGCAGCGGGCCTTCGTCGGCTGGATTTCGTCAGTCCTGCGGGAAGCCCAGGACGAAGCCGGCATCCGGGATGCCCGGCTGTCCGGGTGCTTCTCGGCACTCAGCGCATTCTCGAAACGGGCCAGGCCGGGCTGGGTTCCGGGGCTCTCGCGCCAGAATGGTCCTTCCACGGGCTCCTGGCGGGAGGACGCCGAGGGCTGGCTTCGCAAGATCCGGTCCTACCGTGAGCCCAGGGGGACGCAGACCGAGGAGGCGCCCGCCCCTGAATCCCTGCTCGCCCGGGTGGAAGCCGCGGTGGACCGGTGGCGGGAGGGGAAGGCGGATGACGAGGAGGTCGTTGCTTCGGTCCTCGAAGCACTCCGCGGTGGGGTGCGCTCCGACGACGCGCGCTTGAGCCGGCTGGCAGAGCCCGCGCTGCCGCTTCTCGAGGAGGTGGGCGGAGAGAAGAGCCTCCGTTCGCTCCGGCGGAAGATCCGCCTGGCGATCGCCGGACGGGAACAGCCCTCCGAGGTCGAACCCCGGTGCGGGCGCTGGCGCCACGAGGCGCTCACCCGGGATGCCACCGTGCTGCTCGCAGGGGGCACGCCGCGTGAGGACGCCCGCCAGCGCCTGGAGCAGGAGGTGCCGTTCCGCCGCGTCGACTGGCCGGAGCTGACCGGGTCGCGTGCCATCCAGGCGGCTGCCGACCGTGTGCGCTCCGGTTCGTACGACATGGTCATCCTCCTCACGGGCTTCGCCTCCCACGAGATCGAGGGCGCCCTCGCCGAGGCGTGTGCCGCGGAGGATGTGCCGCTGGTGCGGGTCGCCCGGGGCTACGGGACTGCGGGTATCCGGCACGCCATCGAGAGAGCGCTGCCGCCTCCTGCAGGTGGCGGGCTCCACGGGGCGCCACGCGACGAGGCGTGAGCCCGGACCCGGGCTGCACGCCGGGGCTGCGGTGCCCGACTCAGGCGCCCCGGCGGGGCCGGCTATCCGGAGTGCTCCGGCTGCCCGCCACCGCGGGCACCCGAGGGACGGTGGGGCTATCGGGGCAGTCCCTCGCGCAGCACGCTTCGGACCGTGTCGAGGAAGACGGTCCGGTTGCGGCGCAGGCGCAGATTCAGGCGGAGCGCCTCCGGCGTTGCGTAGGCAGTCGCGATGGGTCCGAGGGTCGCGTGCGTGAGCAGGGCGAGGATCGTCGCGGTTCGCAGGTCGGGCTCCGCCCCCTCCGAGGTCCCTGAGCCGGTGAGCTCGCGGACGGAATCCTCCAGGGACCGGAGCTCCGCGGCCATCACTGCGCCGAAAACCTTGCCGCCGTCGAGGAGATCTCGCATGAGCAACCGAGCGCGGTGGGGCTTGTCGACCAGCACGTCGGCGACCGAGAGCATCCACGCTTCGGGATCCCGACCCCCCACCTCGGGAACGCGCTCGCGGAGCTCGCCGGCGACGCGCTCGAGGACGTCGCGGTACAGCCTGTCGATCCCGTCGACGTGGCGGGTCACCGTGGCCAGCGAAAGCTCGGCTCCCTTCGCGACCGCGGCCAGGGTAGCGCCCCGAAGCCCGTGCTCGGCGAAGACCCGCTCTGCGGCGTCCCGGATCCGGCTCTCGATCGGGTAGCGAGCCTTCTCTCGCTTCGGGATGGGCCCGGGCCCCCGGGTGCGGATTCTCGTAGGTCGTCGGCTTGCCATGGTCCCCTCCTGGTGCTCGGGCTCCCTGCTCTCCGGCTAACGGCCGTACCTCCGGCGAAGGGTGCCCTGGAGCTGCTTCAGCCAGACGGTGAGGTGGCGGGGTGCCGAGCCCGACTGCCCGTGGACGCTGACGGAGGGCCTTTTCGGGTGGTCGGGATGGGAGAAGACCAGCTCCCCTGTGCCCCGCCTGGGCCTGAGCTCTGCTCCGAGCTCGCGAGCGAGTTGGGCTACGCGCCGCATGGCCATCCCGGCGTACACGGGTTGGTAGAGTGCCCGGCGCTGCCGCTTCGGGAACGGCGGGGATGCCCGCTTTCCCGCCGGCCTCGGTTCCAGGACGAGCCGCGCGGCATCCGATCCCGGGGACTGCCGGGGCGGCCGCGGCCGGTGGCCCGCGTGGTCCCGGTTGCTCCAGCCCCCTCGCTGGCTGGGCCGGCGCGGCGCCGGGCTCCGCCCCCGACGCGGGCATCCCGTCGGTCGGTGCCCGCGGGCGGACGGCTTCTCATTCGCTCCTGCCATGCTCTTCCCTCTCTTCGTCCTCATTCCCTTTCCTCTTCTCGTTCCCCTTCTTCCTCTCGCGTCCTTCTTCCTTCTCATCTTCTTCCCTCCTGTGATGTCCCTTCCTCTCGTGATTGCGTCGTCCGATGGCCGGTCGCGGTCGGGCGTGCCCGATGGTGGGCGGCCCGTCGCCACCCGGGCCGGCCGTGCCTGCTTCGATGGCGCCCTAGAACCTGCCCCCGTCGGGATCGGGCCCGTCTTCCTCGGGTCCGAAGATCCCGGCCGGCGCGCTCCCGTTGTCTCTCCATCCGCTGCCGGTCGCGCGCGGCTCGAGCAAGGCGACGTACCGCTCGAGAAGGCGCACGTAGCGGAGCAGCAGGTCGAAGACGAATGCGGGATCTCC
>JALSIO010000100.1 GCA_026989995.1 Myxococcales bacterium | reverse complement strand
TCCGCAGGCTGGTGGAAGGCGGGGCCATCTCGGGGGAGGAGGCCTGGCGCCACGCCCTCGACAAGGCGCCCTTCGACACCTACGCCGCTCGCAGGGAGGTCGCATGATCGAGATTCCCCGGCCGCTGCCGGCCGTCGTGCTCGGAGTGCTGTGCGGCTACGCGCTGGTCTCCCTCGGTGCCGCCGTGGGGGCGCTGCCGGCGCTTCCGCCGGCCCTGCACGCGCTCGCCCTCCTCTTCTCGCTCCTCGGCCTCGCGGCCTTCGCCCGGACCGACCGGCCAGGCGCCACCCCGCGGCTGCCGGCCCCCGGCGAGCGCGGCTACCGGGACACGGTGCTGCGCATGGCGGCGGTGATCGACGCCGGCGATCCGTTCACCCGCGGCCGCTCCTACCGGATCTCCCGGGCCTGCCTGGCGGTGGGGCGCGAGCTCGGCCTGTCGCGGGGCGAGCTCTGCGACCTCGAGCTGGCCGCCCTGCTCCACGACGTCGGCCGTTCGGCCATCCAGCACGACGCCCTCCGGAAGCCGGGCAGGCTGAGCGAGGAGGAGCGAGAGGTGGTACGCACCCACCCCGAAGTGGGCTTCGAGCTCGTCCGCGACATCCCGGGGCTCGAGGGGGTGGCCGAGATCATCCGGGCCCACCACGAGCAGCCGGACGGTCGCGGCTATCCGCGGGGGCTGCGGGGCCGGGAGATCCCGGTCGGCAGCCGCATCCTGATGGTGGCGGCGGCCTTCGAGGCCATGGTGCGGGACCGGCCCTACCGGCGCGGGCTCTCGGTGGACGAAGCGCTGAAGGAACTGCGGGACCACGCCGGGACCATGTTCTTCCCGGAGGTGGTGGACGCCTTCCTGCGGCTCCAGCGCGCCGGGGCCCTGTTCGCGGACGCGGACCCCGAGGAGTGGGAGACCTTCGCCGGGGAGATCCCGGAGGAGCGGGACCGGGCCGCCCTGCTCGCGGGGGTGCAGCCGCGCAAGGAGGGCACGGCGCCCCCGGAAGGCGGCTCCGGCCTGCGCCCGGGCCGGGCGGGGGAGCCGCGGCCGGAGGGCGCGGCGCCGCACGGGGAGGCCGCCGCCGGCCGCCGCTGAGTCCCGAATCGCCGCGCTCCCGGGGGCCTGAGCCCCGGAGGCGGAGCGATCCCGTCGCCCGGCCTCAGTCGAAAAGCCGCGTGGCGGTGACGAGCAACCCCACGCCGATGCCACCGAGTCCGCCCACCGCGATCCGCCTCGCCGCCGACCAGTCCGGATCGAGGAGCGCGAGGCCGAGCGCGGAGCCGGCGAGGGTGCAGACCGCGAAGAACGTGGTGATCACGGGGTGGCGGCGGGCCGCCTCGAGCAGTCGCATCCGATTCCCCCCTGGCTGCGTGCGTCGGGGGCGGCCGTCGCGGCCGCCCCCGGCGTCGCGGGGCGTCCGCGACGGCCGGAAGCGGCGCCGCGGCGGTTCGGGTCGGCCCGGGGCGGGCTGCCCCCGCTGCTAGACTCCCCGCATGGGCGTGCGGGTCTTCGTGGACGGGCACGCGGGCACCACCGGCCTGCGCATCCGGGAGTGGCTCTCCCGACGGGACGACCTCGACCTCATCACGCTCTCCGACGCGGAGCGGAAGGATGCCGCGGCCCGGCGCCGGGCGCTCGAAGAGGCGGACCTCGCCGTGCTCTGCCTGCCGGACGAGGCCGCGCGGGAGGCCGCGGCCTGGGCCGAGCAGGCGGGCACGCGCATCGTCGACGCGAGCACGGCCCACCGGACCGACGAGCGCTTCGTCTACGGGCTCCCGGAGCTCGCACCGGGGCAACGGGAGGCCATCCGGCGGGCGCCGCGGGTCTCGAACCCCGGCTGCTACCCCACCGGCTTCCTGCTCCTGGTGCGGCCGCTCGTGGACGCGGGCCTTCTCGCGCGCCGGGCGCCGCTCGCGGTCCACGCCGTCTCGGGGTATTCGGGCGGAGGGCGTCCGCTCGTCGGGCGCTGGGAGGATCCGGCGCTCGGCCTCGCTTCGCTCCCCTTCGAGGCGCCCTACGCCCTCGAGCGCGTGCACAAGCACGTGCCGGAGATGATGCGGCACGCGGGCCTCGAGACCGAGCCGTTCTTCCTCCCGGCGGTGGGCCCCTTCCGGTGCGGCATGCGGGTGCAGGTGCCGGTGCCGGCGGACCTCCTGCCCCCGGGCGCCGCCGCGCGGGTTCCGGAGCTCCTGCGGGAGCGCTACGCAGCCGAGCCCTTCGTCCGCGTCTTCGAGGGACCGCCGGCGGGCGAGGTGCCCGAGCGAGCCCTCGACCCGCGCGCCTGCAACGACACCAACCGGGTCGACCTCTACGTCGTCGTTCATCCCTCCGGGCACCTGCTCCTCGTGGCCCTGCTCGACAACCTCGGAAAGGGCGCGAGCGGCGCGGCGATCCAGAACCTGAACCTGATGCTCGGCCTGCCCGAGAGCACCGGGCTCCCGACCTGATCGCGGCCCCGAGCCCGTCCGGGCGCCCGCGCGCCAGCCGCGGGCGTGTCCGGCACTGCCCCGCTGCGGCTTTCGGGGGCGGCGTGCCTCAGGCGATCCCGAGCCTCCGGAACTGATCCTCGGGCGCCTCCACCTCCTCGAGGGCGGCGCGCAGGAGGTCCCGCATCCGCGCCTCCTCCGCGCCGCCCACGCGGTTCTCGCGCTCCTCCGGGTCGATCCCGAGGTCGTAGAGGTGATGCTCGCCGACCGGGGGATTGGCGGCCCAGTAGGGGAGGAGATCGCCCGGCTGGAAGGGCTGGCGGATCACCGGGACCTCGGAGCCGGGCATGAAGTCCAGGCGCGCCCGTCGATCCGGACGCGGCAGGCGGAGCTCGGGCAGGCCGTAGATCGGCATGGTGGACCACCGGTTCGACCACATGGAGAGCGGAAATCCATTCCCCTCCGGCGCCCGGGCGTACTTGTACCGGCCGTCGGTCACCTGCACCCACTGGCCGTAGACGCCCCCGAGGGCCCACTCCCGGAGGCGGTCGGCCGTCCCCTCGAGGAGCGGCACGAGCGAGCGCCCGTGCGTCCGCTGCATCACGGCCACCCCGAAGAGGTCGGCGAGGGTGGCGAAGAGGTCGACGTTGGTGGTGAGCGCGTCGATGGTGCCCCCGCGGCGCCCGGGCCAGGCCACGAAGAGCGGGGTGTGACCGAGCGGCTCGAACTGGGGCACGCGCGGCTTGCCGAAGAGGTCCCGTTCGCCGAGGTAGTGGCCGTGGTCGGTGCAGAGGATGAAACAGGTATCCCTCCAGAGGTCCTGGCGGTCCATCTCGTCGAGGATCCGCCCGAGCCAGTGGTCGATCATCGAGAGCTTGGCCCCGTAGTTGGCCCGCAGGTGCCGCGCCTCGCGTTCGGTCAGCACGCCCCGCTCCACGGCGCCCACCGCGTAGGGAGGCCAGATCAGCAGCTCTCCGTCCCAGTCCGGGTCGTAGCGACGCGCCCAGGGCAGCGGGGTGTCGAAGGGCTCGTGGGGATCGAACTCGTCCACGAAGAGCAGGAAGCGGTCGTGGTGGGGGGCGGCCACGCGCAGCCACTCGGCGGCCGCCCGCATGGTGCGGGGCCCCGGGAAGTCGGCCTCGTCCCGGAACCAGGTCCGGGAGAGATCGTAGGGGCGCGGGAGCGCCCCCACCCGCGCCGGGAGCGCCGGCGTCCCGATGAAGCTCGGATCCGGCACCGTCCGCCACGGATCCCCCTCGTGCCCCCGCAGGTACTCCCAGGCCGAGAAGTCCGTGTGGTAGTTCTCGCCGCCGGTCTCGAAGAGGTGGGGGTGGTCCGAGCAGAGAAAGGTGGTCACCCCGGCCCGCCGGAGGGCGGCGGTGACCGGCTCCTCGAAGACCTCGATCGAGCCCCAGGGCTTCCACAGGAAGTCGAGGGCGCCGCAGAGGATGTCGTGCCGGGCCGGCATGCAGGGCAGGGAGCCCGTGACGTGCCGGTCGAAGCGCACGGCCCGGGCGGCCAGCCGATCGATCTGGGGCGTGTCGAACTCCCGCCCGCCGTAGGGGCCGAGCAGGTGGCGGTTCAGGCTGTCGAGCAGGACCACGACGGCCCGGCGGGGCCGGCCCGCGCCGGGGGCGTCCGGGGTGGCGTTCATGGGATCCTCCCACCGCGACCGTCCCGGGCCACGCACCGGCCCGGATCCGGGACATCGGTGTAGCGAAGCCATACAATGCGCCGCTGCCTCGAGGAGGGCGCATGGCGGAGGAGGTCGACACCCGGGGCCTGGACTTCATCCGGGCCCGGATCACCGAGGATCTGGCGGCCGGGCGGATCGACGAGGTGGTCACCCGGTTCCCGCCGGAGCCGAACGGCTACCTCCACATCGGCCACGCCAAGTCGATCTGCCTGAACTTCGGCATCGCCCGCGAGTTTCCGAAGGCTCGCTGCCACCTGCGCTTCGACGACACCAATCCCCTCACCGAGGAGGCGGAGTACGTGGAGGCCATCCAGCGGGACGTCCGCTGGCTCGGCTTCGACTGGGGCGAGCACCTCTACTTCACCTCGGACTACTTCGACCGCCTCTACGAGTTCGCCGTGCAGCTCATCGAGCGGGGCCGGGCCTTCGTCTGCGATCTCTCCTCCGAGGAGATCGCCGCCCGCCGGGGGACCCTCACCGAGCCCGGGATTCCGAGCCCGTACCGCGATCGCAGCGTGGAGGAGAACCTCGATCTCTTCCGCCGCATGAAGGAGGGGGCGTTTCCGCCGGGCAGCCGGGTGCTGCGCGCGCGGATCGACATGGCCTCCCCGGTGCTCCCCATGCGGGATCCGATCCTCTACCGCATCGTGGCGGGGCACCACCACCGCACCGGCGACCGATGGCACATCTACCCGATGTACGACTTCGCCCACTGCCTGTCGGACGCCATCGAGGGCATCACCCATTCCCTCTGCACCCTCGAGTTCGCCGACCACCGTCCGCTCTACGACTGGATCCTCGATCAGGTCGACGCGCCCTGCCATCCCCGACAGATCGAGTTCGCCCGGCTGAACCTTTCCCACACGGTGCTCTCGAAGCGCTGGCTGCGGCGCCTGGTCGAAGGCGGGCACGTCCGCGGCTGGGACGACCCGCGCATGCCCACGCTCTCGGGCCTCCGGCGGCGCGGCTACACGCCCGAGGCGATTCGCGACTTCTGCGATGCCATCGGTGTGGCGCGCCGCGACAACGTGGTGCAGCTCGCGCGCCTCGAGGCCGCCGTCCGCGACCACCTGAACCGCGTGGCCCCGCGGGCCATGGGGGTGCTTCGCCCGCTCAAGGTGGTGCTCACCAACTACCCCGAGGGTCGCGTCGAGGAGCTTCCGGCCGTGAACAACCCGGAGGATCCTTCGGCGGGTACCCGGCTCGTGCCCTTCTCCCGCGAGCTCTACATCGAGCGCGACGATTTCCTGCTCGAGCCCCCGCCGAAGTTCCACCGCCTCGCTCCCGGACGGGAGGTGAGGCTGCGCTACGCCTACCTCATCACCTGCGAGGAGGTCGTCACCGACGAGGCCGGCTCGTTGGTGGAGCTCCGCTGCCGCTACGA
>JALSIO010000099.1 GCA_026989995.1 Myxococcales bacterium | reverse complement strand
TGGCCTTCCGGACCCGGGAGATGGCGCGGATCCTCAAGAACCTCGGCCTCGGCGGACGCTCGGTGCTGATCGTGATCGAGGGCCGCGATCCCTACGTGGAGATCTCGGCCCGGAACCTGCCCGGCGTGGGCGTGATCCGGGCCGAGGGGCTGAACGTCTACGACGTGCTCCGCCACGAGGTGCTGCTGATGACTCGGGCGGCTGTGGACGCGGTGGTGGCGCGCCTCGGCCGGAGCGGGGGGCAGGAGCCGTGAATCTCTACGAGATCATCCGGAGGCCGCTGGTCACCGAGAAGAGCAGCATCGACCGCGACGCGAACAACACCGTCACCTTCGCCGTCGACCCGCGGGCCAACAAGGTCGAGATCCGGCGGGCGGTGGAGCAAATCTTCGGCGTGCGGGTGCTCGACGTCCACACCATGCGGATGCCTCGGAAGACGCGCCGGGTCGGCCGGAACGTGGGGCGCCGCCCGGAGTGGAAGAAGGCGATCGTGAAGCTGGCCGAAAACGAGAGCATCGAGTTCTTCGAAGGGGTGTAGGCGGATGCCGGTCAGGAGCTACAAGCCGACGTCGCCGGGGCGCCGGGGCATGAGCGTCGCTGATTTCTCCGAGATCACGCGCTCTCGCCCCGAGAAGTCCCTGGTGGAGGGCGCCAACCGCAAGAGCGGGGGACGGAACGGCCACGGCCACGTCACGAGCTGGCACCGCGGCGGTGGCCACAAACGGCGGTACCGGAGGATCGACTTCCGGCGGGAGAAGCTGGGGATCCCGGCGCGGGTGGCGGCCATCGAATACGACCCCAACCGGAGTGCTCGGATCGCGCTGCTGAACTACGCCGATGGCGAGAAACGCTACATCCTCGCGCCGGCGGGGCTCCGGGTGGGCGATCGCGTGCTCTCGGGGCCGGAGGCGGAGATCCGGCCGGGCAACTGCCTCCCGCTGCGGTCGATTCCGCTCGGAACCGTGCTCCACGCCATCGAGCTCAAGCCGGGCAAGGGCGCCCAGCTCGTGCGTGCCGCCGGTGGCGCCGCGCAGCTCATGGCCAAGGAAGGCGACTACGCCACGCTTCGCATGCCGAGCGGCGAGCACCGGCGGATCCACCTGGCGTGCTCGGCGACGGTCGGCCAGGTCGGCAACATCGATCACCAGAACGTGAGCCTCGGGAAGGCCGGTCGGGCGCGGTGGCTGGGCCGCCGCCCGAACGTGCGGGGCGTGGCCATGAACCCGGTGGATCACCCGATGGGTGGCGGCGAGGGAAAGTCCTCCGGCGGACGGCACCCCTGCACGCCGTGGGGCAAGCCCACGAAGGGGCACAAGACCCGCCGGAACCGGCAGAGCGACAAGTACATCGTCAAGCGCCGGGGGAGGAAGTAGGCGATGGCCCGCTCGCTGAAGAAGGGACCCTACGTCGATCCGAGCCTGCAGCGGAAGGTCGACAAGGTGCTGGCCTCCGGATCCAAGCAGGCGATCCGCACGTGGTCGCGTCGGTCCATGATCACGCCGGAGTTCGTCGGCATGACCTTCCAGGTCCACAACGGAAAGCTCTTCGTTCCGGTCTACGTGACGGAGAACATGGTCGGTCACCGCCTGGGTGAATTCGCGCCGACGCGCAAGTTCACGGGGCACGCCGCGGACAAGAAGGTGAAGAGGTAGGCCGAGGTGGAGGTCCGAGCGCGACTCTCGAACTACCGGGTCAGCGCGCAGAAGGCGCGGCTGGTGGCAGATCAGGTCCGGGGTCTCGGGGTGGAGGAGGCGCTGAACCTCCTCCAGCTCTCGAATAAGCGCTTCGCCGGGCCCCTGGCGAAGCTCCTGCGCTCCGCGGTCGCGAACGCGGAGGAGAAGAACAACCGGCAGGGCGCGGGAATCGACGTGGACAACCTCGTCGTGGCCCGGATCCAGGTGGACGAGGGGCCGAGCATGTGGCGGATCCGGCCGCGGGCCCAGGGGCGCGCCTCCTGGATCCAGCGGCGTACCAGCCACGTCACCGTGGTGCTCGAAGAGCGCTGAGGAGTTCGACTCGTGGGACAGAAGGTCCATCCCTACGGTTTCCGCCTGGGCATCCTCTACCCCTGGCAGTCCAACTGGTTCGGCAGGCGCGACTACGCTGCCCGGCTGCGGGAGGACGTGCGGGTCCGGGACTACATCAAGAAGAAGCTCTTCCACGCTGGAATCTCGAAGGTGGTGATCGATCGCACCGGCGAGAAGATGGTGGTGAACATCCACACCGCCCGGCCGGGGATCCTGATCGGCAAGCGCGGGGCCGAGGTCGAGAACCTCCGCAAGGAGCTCTCGGCGCTGACCCCGAGCGAGGTCCACATCAACATCCGGGAGATCCGGAAGGCCGAGCTCGATGCCCAGCTCGTGGCCGAGAACGTCGCCATGCAGCTCGAGCGGCGGGTGGCCTTCCGCCGCGCGATGAAGAAGGCCGTGACCTCGACGATGAAGTTCGGCGCCGGCGGGATCCGGATCCAGTGTGCGGGCCGGCTCGGCGGCGCCGAGATGGGCCGGCGCGAGTGGTACCGGGAGGGCCGGGTGCCCCTGCACACGCTTCGGGCCGAGATCGACTACGGCTTCGCCGAGGCGAAGACCACCTACGGCGTGATCGGGGTCAAGTGCTGGATCTTCAAGGGAGACGTCACCGACCGGGAGATCCGGCGCGGATCGCTGTCCCAGCGACTCCAGGAGGAGGCAGCGAGGTAGCTCATGCTCCAGCCGAAGAAGGTCAGGCACCGCAAGCAGCAGAAGGGCCGCATGAAGGGCCTCGCCTACCGGGGCAACGAGGTCTCCTTCGGGGACTACGGGCTCAAGGCGGTGGGCCGCGGCCGGATCACGGCGCGTCAGATCGAGGCCGCCCGGATCGCGATGACCCGGCACGTCAAGCGGGGCGGCAAGATCTGGATCCGGATCTTCCCGGACAAGCCCGTCACGCGGAAGCCCGCGGAGACGCGGATGGGGAAGGGAAAGGGAAACCCGGAAGAGTGGGTGTGCGTGGTGAGGCCGGGGCGCATGCTCTACGAGATGGAGGGCGTGCCCCTGGAGGTCGCCCGTGAGGCCTTTCGCCTGGCATCCCACAAGCTTCCCATCGAGACCCGGTTCGTGGTGCGGGAGGAGGGCCTGTGAAGGCCTCGGAGCTGCGGGAGCTCTCGACGGCGGAGCTGATCGAGAAGGGAAGGGAGCTCCGTGAGGCGCACCTGAACGCAGCGGTGCGTCACGCGACAGGTCAGCTGGAGGACACGGCGAAGCTCCGCTCGCTTCGCCGCGACATCGCTCGCGTGGAGACCATCCTCCGCGAGCGGAGTGGAGCCGAATCGTGAAGAAGCGCGGGAATCGGCGGACCCTGGTCGGGACCGTGGTGAGCGACAAGATGGACAAGACGGTGGTGGTGCGGGTCGAGCGGCTGGTGCAGCACCCCGTCTACAAGAAGTACGTGCGGCGCCACAATCGCTTCATGGCCCACGACGAATCGAACAGCTGTGCCGTGGGTGACCGCGTCCAGATCGTGGAACACCGCCCGCTTTCGAAGCGAAAGCGCTGGAAGGTGCAGGCGACGCTCGCCAGGGCGACGCGCGTCTAGGGAGGAGAGGCCGATGATCCAGCCGGAGTCGACGCTGGAAGTGGCGGACAATTCCGGCGCCCGCCGGGTGGCCTGCATCAAGGTGCTCGGCGGGTCGCGGCGCAGGTATGCCTCCATCGGCGACATCATCGTGGTCGCCGTGAAGGAGGCGATTCCGAACGCACGCGTGAAGAAGGGCGATGTGCGGCGGGCCGTGGTGGTGCGGACCCGCAAGGGCGTGGGCAGGCAGGACGGATCCTACATCCGCTTCGACGACAATGCGGCGGTGCTCATCGATGCCCAGCGCGAGCCGGTGGGAACCCGCATCTTCGGCCCGGTGGCCCGCGAGCTTCGGGCGCGTCGCTTCATGAAGATCATCTCGCTGGCTCCGGAGGTGCTCTAGGTGGAGGCGCGACTCGCGGCGAAGTACCGGGACGAAGTGCTGCCGAAGCTCCGGGAGAGCTTCGGCTACCGGAACGTCCATCAGGTTCCGAAGCTCGAGAAGATCGTCGTGAACATGGGGCTCGGCGAGGCGACCCAGAATCCGAAGCTCCTCGAGCGGGCACAGGAGGAGCTCGCGGCCATCACGGGCCAGAAGCCCGTGGTCCGGCGGGCGAAGAAGTCGATCTCGAATTTCAAGCTCCGGGCGGGCCAGCCCGTCGGGTGCTCGGTGACCCTGCGGCGGGAGCGGATGTGGGAATTCTTCGACCGGCTGATCAACGTCGCGCTCCCGCGCGTGCGGGACTTCAAGGGAATCTCCCCCCGGGCCTTCGACGGGCGCGGCAACTACACGCTCGGAATCCGGGAGCAGATCATCTTTCCCGAGGTGGACTACGACAAGGTGGAACGGATTACCGGCATGAACGTCACGATCTGCACGACCGCGCGAACCGACCAGGAGGCCCGGGCGCTCCTGACCGAGCTCGGCGTGCCCTTCCGGAGTGCCTGAGATGATGACCGATCCGATCGCCGACATGCTGACGCGGATCCGGAACGCCGGCCGGGCGCACCACCCCGAGGTGCGCGTCCCGCACTCGAGGCTCAAGGCCGCCGTGGCGCGGGTACTCGAGCGCGAGGGCTTCCTCGCCGCGGTTCACGAGGAGACGGCCGAAGACGGCCATCCCGTGCTCCGCATCGAGCTCCGCTACGGCGACGAGGGGGAGTGCATCGTGGAGAGCATCCGGCGCCGGAGTCGGCCGAGCCGCCGGGTGTACGTGGCCAAGGAGGAGATTCCGCGGGTGCGAAACGGCCTGGGCGTCGCCGTGCTTTCGACCTCGAAGGGGGTGCTCTCGGATCGCCAGGCGCGCGAGGCGGGAGTGGGCGGCGAACTGATCTGCGAGGTGTGGTGAGATGTCGCGAATCGGTCGGCGCCCCATTCCGGTACCCGATTCGGTGCAGGTGGAGCTCGGCCCCGACCGGGCCCGGGTGCGCGGCCCGAAGGGTCAGCTCGAGACGGCGCTTCCGCCCCGTGTGCGGGTGGAGCAGGTGGACGGGCAGCTGCGGGTATCGCGCGCGGACGACCGCAAGAGCACGCGCGCGCTCCACGGTCTGGCGCGGGCCCTGCTGGCCAACATGGTGGTGGGGGTCACGGAGGGCTTCACCGTGGAGCTGGTGATCGAGGGGGTGGGCTACCGGGCCCAGACTTCCGGCCGAAAGCTGGAGCTCAGCCTCGGCTTCTCCCACCCCGTCTCGATGGACTTCCCCGAGAGCATCGATGTCTCGGTGGAGCAGAACACCCGCATCCGCATCCACGGGATCGACCGGCAGGAGGTGGGCCACTTCGCAGCAGTGGTTCGGGCGCTGAGACCGCCGGAGCCGTACAAGGGGAAGGGCATCCGGTACGCCACCGAGCGGGTGCGGCGCAAGGTGGGCAAGGCCGGAGCGGCCTGAGGTCTTCGATGAAGCGCAGGATCAAGGACGAGAGCAGGAGACGGCGGCTGGCGAGGC
>JALSIO010000098.1 GCA_026989995.1 Myxococcales bacterium | reverse complement strand
AGCCCACTGCACCCGCTCGGCGTTCCCAGCGTGCAGGGCGATCAAGCCGTGTTCCGTGAAGTCCGGACCGTCGGCAGCGCGCGCGGGCCAGCGCAGCTCGAAGGTCGGCGCAACCACCCGGTCCGACCGGTTCTCGACCTCGATCTGGAGCCGGATCAGGTACGAGTCGGGCTCGAAGGAGTAGATCTTGCGCACCGTGACACCACCCACCGTGCGCTCGAAGCGGAAGCTCCCGTCCGCCTCCTCCACGAGTCGGTAGGGTGCCCGGCTCTGGTCGCCGAGGCCGAGCCCGCTCAAGGGTGTGGCCAGGCCGAGCTCCCGGTCCGGGTCGAAGGTCGTCAGGACCACGGGCGGGGCATCGGGCTCGCGCGACACCCGGTAGTGCTTGAGCGCGATCCTTTCGATCCCGCCGCCCGCGCTGCTCAGGCGCACGCGGAAGACGGCGTTCTCGAATACCCGCTCCTCCTCGGGAAGAGCCGGTTCGGCCGCGGCCGGCACGGCCCCCTCGCGGACCGGACCGGCCGTCGCCGGCCTCGCGGATCCACCTCCCTCAGCAGGAGTCGTGGAGGGCGGCTCCCGCACGGCGGGCGGCGCGCCCGGCGGCGCGGGAGCGGGATGCCGCTCCCCCATGTAGAAGCTCCAGAGGGCCAGGATCCCGAACGAAAGCGCCAAGGCGAGGAAGAAGTTCCGATCCACGCCAGGTCCTCAGGGCACCGGATCGAACCCGCCCGGGTGCAGCGGGTGACAGCGCCCGATCCGGCGGAGCGCGAGCCAGGACCCGCGGCGCACGCCGTGGCGCGCGATCGCCTCCGCGGCGTAGGCGGAGCAGGTGGGGAGATGGCGACAGGCCGGCCCCAGCATGGGCGAGATCGCGAGCTGGTAGGCGCGGATCAGGGCGACGGCGGTCCGCGCCGGAAGACCCGGCTTCCGGGGCGTGCCGCTCATCTGGCGACCCCAGGCCCGCCGGGGATCGCCCCCTGCTTCCCCTCCCGGCCTCCGCGCGGGCTGGCGACCAGGGCCCCGAGCTCCTCGGTGAGCTCCCGCCAGGAGAGCTCTGCGGCCCCCGCGCGCGCGATCACCACCACGTCGATGTCCTCACCAAAGGACTCCCGCAGCCGGTCCCGGTTGTGCCGGAACCACTCCCTCAGCCGCCGCCGCAGTCGATTGCGGCGGACCGCGCTGCCCACGCGCCGGCCCACTGCCAGCCCGAGTCGCACGCGATCCACGCGTTCCCGAGGCCCCACCGGTCCACGCGGGGCCACCAGGACCACGAAGTGCGCCGATGCCCGACGTGCCCCCGTACGGGATACCCGCCGGAAGTCGTGCGACCGCCGCAGCCGGCTCGATCGCCGGAAGCGACCACCACGAGGGGGCACATCTACTTCGAGGGGACCGTCGGCACCAGCCGCTTGCGGCCCTTTGCGCGTCGACGCTTGATCACCGCCCGGCCACCGGGGGTGCTCATGCGGGCGCGAAAGCCATGGGTACGCTTGCGGCGGATCCGGCTCGGCTGGTAGGTCCGCTTCATGATCGACCTTCCTCCCAGGGGGCAGGGACCCGTTCACGGCTGCGCCGGTCGCCTTCCAGCTTCTCCGGGGCCATCGGGGCCGCCTCGGAGGCTCGAGCCGTCGTCCCGGCCCCTCCACGCGACCGGCCGGCCCGGCCTCGGCGCCAGCCTCCCCCGCCAGCAACCCGATCGGCTCGCGTCCAACAAAAGGCGTCTGGAAGGCAGCCGGCTCCCGCCGGCGCCGGCGGGCCGGCAGGGCGACACAGACCACCGGCGAAGGAACCGAGCGTAGCCGCCGGCGCGGAAACCTGTCAACGCATGAGCCTGCCCCCGCAGCCCGACCTGAGAGCACCCACCCCCGCCACTCGACCCCCGCGATCTCTGCCGGAGATCCGCCGGAGCGAGCGCCGGCGCATTTCGCTTCGACCCCGCCTCCGCGCCGGCCGCGGGCCACCGGTCTCGAAGCCCCGGCCTGGTCGCCCGACTTCGAATCGATGCGGCGCCCGGTCGGTCCGCTGCCCCGATCCGCCACCCTTGCCACCCACCGCCGACAACCCGGGCGTGGTAGACTGCCAGCCGTGCCCGGACTGCATCGCCCTCGAGCCCCGGGGATGCCGCGGGACAAAGCGGAAACTCCCGGGCGTCCAGGTGGATGCAGCAGTTTTGTCCTCCCGCGCGCCACGCTTCTTCTGCTACTGCCCTTGAAAGGCAATTCCAGAGGAAGAAGGACGCCGCGTCGTACGAAGGCCAAACGGCATGAAGCTCACCGTCAATCGCCATGACCTCCAGCAGGGACTCTCGCGGATCCAGGGCGTGGTGGAGAAGCGCAACACCATGCCCATCCTGTCGAATGTCCATCTCGAAGCGACCGCGACGCGGAAGAAGGGCAGCACCCCGGGCCTCCTACTGCAGGCGACCGACCTCGAGGTCGGCCTCCGCAGCCAGCACGAAGCCGAAGTCGAGCGCGACGGGGGTGTGACCGTCTCTGCACGCAAGTTCTTCGAGATCGTGCGCGAACTCCCGGACGAACCGGTGGAGCTATCCACCACCGACGCCCATTACCTCGAGATTCGCTGCGTGCGGTCCCGGTTCTCCCTCGCGGGGACCGCTCCCGATGAGTACCCGACCCTGCCCAGTGCTTCCCCGGGCGAGATGGCCACGCTGCAGGCCTCCGTGCTCAGCACCATGATCGAGCGCACGCTCTACGCGACCTCACTCGACGAAACCCGCTACAATCTGAACGGCGTCTTCTTCGAGCGGCTCGAGGAGGAGGCCAAGATCCGGATGGTGGCCACCGACGGCCATCGCCTGGCCTGTTCCGACCGGACCGTGGGCCCGGAAGCCGAGCATCTGGCGAGCGGGCTCATCATCCCACGCAAGGCCCTCCAGGAGATCAAGCGGATCGTCGACGAGGACGAGACCGCGGAGGTGGAGCTCGGCTTCGCGGGCAACAGCGGTCTGCTCCAGAAGGGCGGTGTCACGCTGGTGATGCGGCTGATCGAGGGGGAGTTTCCCAACTACCGGCAGGTCATCCCCCAAACGCCGCCACACCGGATCACGGTGGCCGCGGAGCAGTTCGCACATGCGCTCCGCCGGACGGCGCTCCTCGCGGCCGAGCGCACCCGGGCCGTCTGCTTGGAGCTCGGCCCGGGGACCCTCGTGCTGAGCAGCACCAGCCCGGACCTCGGGGAGGCGCGGGAGGAGCTCGACGTCGAGTTCGAGGGCGAGCCCCTCAAGATCGGCTTCAACGCGCGCTACCTGCTGGACGCGATCGGCTCCTTCGGGGCGAAGGAGCTCGAGCTGGGGCTCAAGAACGAGCTCTCGCCGGTGCTCGTGCGACCCACGGACGATCTCGACACGCTCGCCGTCATCATGCCGATGCGGATTTGACTCCCCTCGGGGACAAGTTCCCTTCGCGGCATCGAAAGGCTGGCTTTACGGGGACTTAGAGATTCTGTACCGTCCGGGATGCCGCTGAGGCGTGTGGGGCCAGCCCTTCCCCCGAGCCGGCTTCGAGTTCACGCCCGCGGAATCGACGAGGGCCCGGCCGCGCCCCGAACGGAGGGCACCGGTCCTGGGCGGACCGGTGTAGACCGCCGCCCCGCGACCCCCTGCCGTCGTGCACCGGGTATCGGGGTGGGGCTGCCCTCGAGGAATCACGGAGCGTGAGCTACGACGCCCAGTCCATCGAGGTCCTCGAGGGCCTCGAACCGGTTCGAAAGCGCCCCGCGATGTACATCGGGACCACGGGTCCCGAGGGTCTGCACCACCTCGTCTACGAGGTCGTCGACAACTCGATCGACGAGGCGCTCGCCGGGCACTGCACGTGGATCCGCGTGACCCTCCACCCGGATGCAAGCGTCACGGTGGAGGACGATGGCCGCGGCATCCCGGTCGACATCCACCCCACCGAAGGGCGGCCGGCGAGCGAGGTCGTTCTCACGACGCTTCACGCCGGCGGCAAGTTCAGCGACAAGAGCTACCAGGTCTCGGGCGGACTCCACGGGGTGGGCGTCTCCGTCGTCAATGCCCTCTCCGAGTTCCTCGAAGTGGAGATCCGGCGTGACGGCGCCGTGTGGAGGCAGGCCTTCGAACGCGGTGTTCCCGAGGGCCCCCTCGAGAAGATCGGGACCACGGAGCGCACCGGGACGCGCATCACCTTCCGGCCGGATCCGGAGATCTTCCCATCCACGGAGTTCTCCTTCGACGTCCTCTCCCAGCGGCTCCGGGAGCTTTCCTTCCTGAACGCGGGAATCCGGATCGAGATCCGGGACGAACGCACCGGAAAGAACCACGAGTTCTGCTACGAGGGCGGAATCCGGTCCTTCGTCGAGCATCTCTCGCGTGCCCGGACGCCCCTGCACAAGCCACCCATCTACCTCTCCGGAACGGCGCACTTCAGCCAGCGCTCGGCCCAGGTTCCCGTGAGCGTCGAGGTCGCCCTCCAGTACACCGACTCCTACAACGAGGCCGTCTACAGCTTCGCCAACAACATCAACACGGTGGAGGGCGGCTCGCACCTGATCGGCTTCCGCACCGCGCTGACCCGGGCCATCAACCGCTACCTGACCACCCACCAGAAGAACGGGGCCAAGGGGGCCGTCGACTCCGTCTCCGGCGATGACGTCCGGGAGGGCCTCGTCGCCGTCATCTCGGTGAAGCTCCCCCAGCCTGAGTTCGAGGGTCAGACCAAGACCAAGCTCGGGACGAGCGAAGTACGCGGAATCGTCGAGACCCTCGTCTATGACGGACTGCTTCGCACCCTCGAGGAGAATCCCCAGGCCGCGAGGATCATCGCCGCGAAGGTGCAGGATGCCGCCCGCTCGCGGATCGCCGCGCGAAAGGCACGCGAGCTGGCGCGCCGCAAGGGCGCGCTCTCGGATTTCAGCCTCCCGGGCAAGCTCGCGGACTGCCAGGAGCGGGATCCCGAGCGCTGCGAGCTCTTCATCGTCGAAGGTGATTCCGCGGGCGGCTCTGCCAAGCAGGGCCGTGCGCGCGAGACCCAAGCCATCCTCCCCATTCGCGGCAAGATCCTGAACGTCGAGCGCGCGCGGCTCGATCGCATGCTCTCGAGCCAGGAAATCCAGGCCCTCATCGCGGCCATCGGTTGCGGCATCGCGGACGACTTCGACATCGCGAAGGCGCGCTATCACAAGATCATCATCATGACCGACGCGGATGTGGATGGGAGCCACATCCGGACTCTTCTTCTCACCTTCTTCTTCCGTCAGATGCGCCCGCTCATCGAGCACGGCTACCTCTACATCGCGCAGCCGCCGCTGTTCAAGGTGAAGAAGGGTCGAAGCGAGCGATACGTCAAGGACGAACAGGGCCTCGAACGCTACTTGCTCGAGCTCGCCCTCGATGCGGCCGAGATCCGAGCCGGTGGCGCCGGCGAGCCCCTGCCGCGGGACGCGGCCTTCGACCTCCTCCGGCACGCGGCCGAGTACCAGCGCGTCCTCGGGCGTCTGTCGCGCCGCCGCCTCGACATCCAGGTCCTCG
>JALSIO010000097.1 GCA_026989995.1 Myxococcales bacterium | reverse complement strand
CTCGCGCGGATCGGGGACCCGCAGGGCGCGCACCTGCTCGCGGGTGCGGATGGGCTCCCGCACCGTGGGGCCCGGTGCGAACTCGACCTCGACCCCCATGGCCGGAACGGGCACGAAGATGTCGGAAAAGAAGATCACCGCCTCGCTTCCCACGAGGTCGACGGGTTGCAGCGAGACCTCGACCGCGCGCTCCACGTCGCGGCACATCTCGAGAAAGGAGACACCCTCGCGCACCCGCCGGTACTCGGGCAGGTAGCGCCCCGCCTGGCGCATCAGCCAGACCGGCGGCCGATCCACGGGCTCGCCCCGCGCCGCCCGGAGGAGGCGCTCGACGGGATCGAGGGCCGAGGGGGAGACCACCGGCTCAGTAGCCGGAGAGCCGGGCCCAGCGGTCCCGGTGGGCGGCGGCATCCCCGAAGGTCATCTCGGCCGCCCGGGCCCGCTTCAGGAAGAAGCCGATGTCGTGCTCGTCGGTCATGCCGATGCCACCGTGCATCTGGATGGCCTCGTTGCCGATCAGGACGAAGGCGTCGGAGCAGCGGGCCTTCGCGAGCGACACGAGCTTCCTGGCCTCCGGGTTCCCCTGGTCCATGGCCGCGGCGGCGGCCATCACCGCCGAGCGCGAGAGCTCGCGCTCCACGAACATCCGCGCCGCCCGGTGCTTGAGCGCCTGGAAGGATCCGATGGGCACGCCGAACTGCTCGCGCACCTTCAGATAGGCGAGGGTTCGGTCGAAGGCCTCCGAAAGCCCTCCCAGCATCTCCGCGCAAAGCCCCACCGTCGCGCGGTCCACGACCTCCTCGAGCACCGGAAGGGCGGCACCGGGCTCGCCGAGCACGTCCTCCTCGGCCACCCGGACGTCGCGGAGCTCGAGGCGGGCGCAGGCCCGGCTGTCCACACGCCACTGCCGTTCGGCGACGAGGCCCGGCGCGTCCCGGCGGACGAGGAAGAGCCCGATGCCCGCGGGATCGTCGTCCGCCCCGGAGACCCGGGCCGTCACCACGAGGGCATCGGCCGAGGTCCCGTCGAGCACCTGGATCTTCTCCCCGACGAGCCGATAGCCCCCGCCCTCCTTCTCGGCGCGGGTCGCGACCCGCTGGAGGTGGTGGCGGCTCCCCGGCTCCTGCCACGCGAGGGTCAGCTGCGTGCGCCCCCCGGCCACCTCGGGAATCCACGCCTTCTTCTGCTCGTCGGTGCCCGCGAGCATCACGGCGCCGCCGCCGAGGAGCACGCTCGAGAGGAAGGGCTCGGGCGCAAGCACCCGACCGAGCTCCTCCATCACCACGGCGAGCTCGGAGAGCCCCATGCCCGCGCCGCCGAGCTCCTCCGGGAAGGGGATCCCCACCCAGCCGAGCTCGGCCATCTGACGCCAGAGATCCGGCGAGTAGCCGATCGGGTCCCGGGCGTCCCGCAGGGTCCGGACCCGGGAGAGCGGCGAGTGCTCCGCGACGAAGTCGGCCGCCGTCTTCGCCAGGAGCTCCTGGTCCTCGGTGCGTACGAGCTGCACGGATCCTCCTCAGTCGGGCAGGCCGAGCACGCGCTTGGCGATGATGTTGAGCTGGATCTCCGAGGTCCCGCCCTCGATGGTGTTGCCCCGCGAGCGGAGCCAGTTCCGGGTCAGGGCGAGCTCCTCCTCGCTGAAGCCGGGGCCCTCCCAGCCGAGGGCCGCGGGGCCGGCGATCGAGACCATGAGCTCCTGCCGGCGCTGGTTCAGCTCGGTGCCGTAGAGCTTGAACAGCGAGGCCTCGGGGCCCGGGGCCTGGCCGGCCCGGGCGGCGTCCCGCGTGCGCTGGAGGGTGAGCTCGAAGACCCGCGCGTCCATCTCGTTCTGGGCGAGGCGATCGCGGAGCACGGGATCCGCGAGGCGTCCCTCCCGCTCACCGAGGTAGCGCCGGGCGAAGCCCGCGAGCGTCTCGGCCTCGTTCCGCGCCCGGCGCCCCCCGCCGGTGCCGAAGGCGTCGGCGATCATGGACCGCTCGTGGCCGAGCAGCGCCTTGGCGACCGTCCATCCCCCGTCGATGCGCCCCACGACGTTGCTCACCGGCACGCGAACGCGGTCGAGGTAGGTCTCGCAGAAGGGCGAGGAGCCGCTGATCAGCTTGATGGGTCGGACGGCGACCCCGGGGCTGTCCATGTCCATGAGCAGGAAGGTGATGCCCTCCTGCTTTTTCGCCTCGGGGTTGGTCCGGACCAGCAGGAACATCCAATCGGCCTGGTCGCCGTAGGAGGTCCACACCTTCTGCCCCGTGACGATGAAGTGGTCGCCCTCGCGCACGGCGCGGGTCTTGAGGGAGGCGAGGTCGCTGCCCGCATCCGGCTCGGAGTAGCCCTGGCACCAGCGGATCTCCCCCCGCACGATCCTGGGCAGGTGCTTGCGCTTCTGCTCCTCCGTGCCGAACTGCAGCAGGGTGGGTCCGATCATGGTGAGGCCGAACCCGATGAGCGGCGGGGGGAGCTCGAGGCGCCGCATCTCCTGGTGGAGGACCTTGGCGTGGGCCGGGGTGAGGCCCGCGCCCCCGTACTCCCGGGGCCAGGTGGGAGCGGTGTAGCCGCGCGCCGCCATTACGTCGAGCCAGCGCTTGCGGTCGGGCTTGTCGTCCCAGCGCTCCTTGCGTCCGCCCCAGATCCCATCGAGCTCGCCGCCGCGGGCGCCGCGGAGCGAGGGAGGCGCCTCGGCCTCCAGAAAGCGGCGGATCTCCTCCCGGAAGGTGTCGAGATCGGGCAGGTCGCGAGACGCGGCCGCTTCGGACATCGGCTCTCCTCCTGCGCGGCCGGCGCGAAGCGCCCGCCGCGGCGGCCGAGTGTAGCAGCAGGGCGAACTGCTAGGCTCGTGCAGATGCGCATCCTGCTCGCCCATCCCCGCGGCTTCTGCGCCGGTGTGGACCGGGCCATCGCCATCGTCGAGCTCGCGCTCGAACGCTACGGCCCCCCGGTCTACGTGCGCCACGAGATCGTCCACAACCGCCACGTGGTGGAGGATCTGCGCCGGAAGGGGGCCGTCTTCGTGGACGACCCGGAGGAGGCGCCGCCGGGAGCCCTGCTGATCTTCAGTGCCCACGGGGTATCCCCGGCCGTCCGGGAGGCTGCGGCCCGCCGCGGGCACCGCACCATCGACGCCACCTGCCCGCTGGTCACCAAGGTGCACGTGGAGGCGCTCCGCTTTGCCCGCGAGGGCTACGAGATCGTGCTCGTGGGCCACGCCGGCCACGTGGAGGTCGAGGGGACCATGGGCCATGCCCCGGACCGCATCCACCTTGTGGAGACCCCGGAGGACGTGGCGAGGCTCCACCCCCGCGACCCGCAGCGCCTGGCCTGCCTCACCCAGACCACCCTGTCGGTCGACGACACGCGGGCGGTCATCGAGGCGCTGCGCCACCGCTTTCCGGGCATCGTCCTGCCGCGGAAGGACGACATCTGCTATGCGACGCAGAACCGGCAGAACGCCGTGGCCGAGCTCTGCGGGCGCGCGGATCTCGTCCTGGTGGTGGGCGCGCCGGAGTCCTCCAACAGCAACCGCCTCGTCGAGATCGCCCGCAAGCACGGTCTCCCCGCGCACCTCGTGCAGGACGCGGAGGAGATCCGGCGCGAGTGGCTCGCAGACGTGGCCTGCGTGGGCGTGACGGCCGGCGCCTCCGCACCCGAGCGGCTCGTGCAGGGCGTGGTGCAGCGACTGCGGGAGCTCGCCGGGGACGCCCCGGTCGATTCGCTCCCCTTCGTGGACGAGGGAGTCGCCTTCCAGCTGCCTCCGGAGCTCCGGGAGCTCTCCGCCCGGGCCTGAGGCGGGTCGCCCGCTAGCCCAGGAGCCAGGCCAGGATCAGCGGGATGGTCCCGAAGGCCAGCAGGGTGGAGACCATCACCAGCCCCGCCACCTCCTCCGGCGAACGGCGGTAGCGCTCCGCGAGCAGGTAGTTGAAGACCGCCACGGGCATGGCGCAGTCGAGGATGAACACCCCCCGCGCCACGCCCTCGAGGCCGAGGAGCCAGGCGAGCCCCACCCCCACGCCGAGCCCCATCCCGATGCGCAGCGCCGACAGGAACAGGGCCCGGGGCATGCCCGCCACCGAGAGACCGCAGAGCGAGACGCCGAGGGTGAACTGCATGAGCGGGATGGTGAACGAGCCCACCAGCTCGGTGGTGCGGGCCAGCCAGCGGGGCACCGGCAGGCCCAGCGCGAGCACGACCGCGGCGGCCAGCGCCGACCACGCCAGCGGCGTGCGGAGCACCTCGCCGGCGGAAAGCCGCCCGGCCCAGATCCACTGCCCGGCGGTGAAGTGGGTGAGGGCGGCGGTGGCGAAGAAGGTGGTGCCGAGCGCGAGCCCCTCCTCGCCGAAGGCGAAAAGGCACAGCGGCAGGCCCATGTTGCCGGCGTTCATGAAGACCAGGGGCCCCAGGAAGGTGTGGGCGGGGAGGCCGAGCAGCCGCAGCAGCCCCACACCGAGCACGGCGCTGGCGGCGAGGGCCAGCAGCGCCCCGGCCGCCACCCGGACCACCAGCTCCCCGCCGACCGTGAGGCCGGTGAGGCTCGAGAAGACCAGAGCCGGCGCGCCGACGCCCATCAGGAGCTCGGTGATCAGCGCGGTGTCGTAGGGGCGCCCCGCCCGTCGCCAGGCGAAGCCGAGCCCGACGCAGAGGTAGACGGGGACGACGATGGCGACGAGTTCCGAGAACAAGGTGCGGTAGCATAGCCGGCACCGATCGGAGCGCGCCGCCTTGAGCCAGCCGGAAGTCGAGCCCGCTTCCCAGGTGCCGTCGCCCCCGACGACGGGGTCGAAGCCGCTCGCGCGACGCGAGGGGCTCCCGCTGCTCACCATGGTGGGCTACGGAGCCGGCAACTTCGCCTTCGCGCTCCTCGGGCTCGTCGTCGCCGTCAACCTGCAGTACTTCTACACCGATCACGTGGGGCTTCGCGCCGGCCTCGTCTCCTGGTCGCTCCTCTTCGCGCGCCTCTTCGACGCGGTGACCGACCCGGTGATGGGCACCCTCTCCGACCGCACCCGGACCCGCCTCGGTCGGCGGCGGCCCTACATCCTCGGGGCCGCCGTGCCGCTCGGGGTGGCCTTCTACTTCCTGTTCAGCCCACCGGAGGTGGCCGACCCCGCCGCCTCCCAGGGCCGGCTGCTCGCGTACATGCTCGCGCTCTACGTGCTCACCTACTTCCTGTGGACCGTGGGTGCCGTGCCCTACTTCAGCCTCGGCGCCGAGCTCAGCGACGACTACCACGAACGCACCCGGCTGATCGCGGTCCGGGAGATATTCGCGCTCACGGGGCTGCTCGCGGCAACGGTGCTCCCGGCCTGGCTGATCCACGCCCATGGGGGTCGCGCCGGCTACTCCTTCATGGGGGCCATCCTCGGGGGTGCCGCTGCGCTCTTTCTCGTCCTCACGGGCGTGGTCACCCGGGAGCGCCCGGAATTCCAGGGTCGCCCGCCCCTCGGCCCCTACGCCGGCTGGGTCGCCACGCTGGAGAACCCCCATTTCCGCCGGCTGCTGGTGGCCTTCGGGCTCTCGGCCATCGGTGCAGCC
>JALSIO010000096.1 GCA_026989995.1 Myxococcales bacterium | reverse complement strand
GAAGCCGGGGACGAGGATCAGGATGGCGTCGGGATGCGCCTCGCCGTCGCGGTAGAAGTGGCGGGTGTAGACGGCGCGGTTCAGGTCCACGTCCGGGCCCCCGAACTGGGCGAGCAGCGACGGGTAGCCGGAGGCGTCGGTGCCCGGGCTCCCCGGCGTCCGCGGCGGGCGGGCCGCGCTCGGCAGCGAACGCGTCTCGAGGCCCACTGCATCGAGCCGGTCGAGCGTGAAGTCGGCCACGGTCTCGGCGAGGTCCTCG
Organism: Myxococcales bacterium; assembly: GCA_026989995.1. GTDB lineage: Bacteria > Myxococcota_A > UBA9160 > UBA9160 > JALSIO01 > JALSIO01. Next base: position 5,277 of record JALSIO010000096.1, on the reverse strand, counting down.
AGGGCCACGGCGTCGACGGGCGCCGGGCAGTCGCCGTAGCCCAGGCCGCGGGCAAGCCGCGCCCCGAAGCGCTCCACGCGGCGCGCCGCGTCGCGCGCCATCCGGTCGCGCGAGCCGGTCCGGATCAGCCGCGCGTGGGCCCGGAGGAGATCGGAGGTCCGGCGGCCCACGGCGCGCAGGGCCTCCGATGCACAGCGCGAACCGTCCGGCCCGGGGTCGCCCACCGCCGCCCTGGCCGCGGCCGCGAGCCGCAGGAGCTCGGCCTCCACCATGGCCACATTCGCCGGCGCGGGGCAGGCACCCCGCGACTCGGCCCGGGCGATGCGCTCGGCAAAGCGGGCCCGAAGCGCATCGAGCCGCGACACGTCCGGCGCCCCGCCCCGCCGTGCGGCGCGTGCCTCGCGGGCCAGGAGCCCGTCGGCCAGCCGGGCGGCGCCGACGAGCCGAGCCCCCAGGCAAGAGGCCTCGCTTCCGGCGGCCCCCGCCGGCGTGACCCCGAGCGCGGCGGCCGCGGTGGCCGCGGCGGCGGCCACCCGGCAGGCCCATGGACCGGAGCGGCGGCCGGGGCGAGGTCGGAGCACGGGGAAGGTGGATCGCAGCATGGATTCCTCACGGGCGGCCCCGCCGGGGGCGCGGGCGTCGGGTGGGGCGGAAACCCGGCAGGCATTCTCCCCCGGTTCCTGACCGCCCGTCAAGCTCGGCTGGTGGCTGCTTGCGCCGCGGCGGCCCCCGCGCCTAAGCTTGCCCCCGGGGATTCGTGCACAGGTTCTGCGCCGGGCCGGCGGGTGGCGGCCCGGGAGATTCGAACGCCAGAAGGGAGGAGATGCAGATGACGGAGCAGGTCGAGAGCGCCGCGCCGATCCAGGTGGGCCAGGCGGTGCCGGATTTCACCATCGACACCTACGACCCGAAGTCGGGGGACTTCGGCTCCTTCGCCCTCGCGGACCAGAAGAAGAAGGGCCGGTGGACCATCCTCTTCTTCTACCCCGCCGACTTCACCTTCGTCTGAGCGACGGAATTCGCTGCTCTGGCAGAGCAGCAGGACCGGTTCGAGAAGATGGGGGCCGACATCGTGACGGTCTCCTGCGACACGAAGTTCGTCCACCTCGCCTGGCACACGATCGAGAAGGAGCTCGCCAACGTGAAGTACGCCATGGGATCGGATCCCACCGGGCGTCTGGCGCGGACCTTCGGCGTGTATCTGGAGGACCAGGGCATCGACCTGCGGGGCACCTTCCTGGTCAGCCCCGACGGGACGCTCCTCGCCTCCGAGGTGAACTTCCTGAACTTCGGCCGCAACGTGGACGAGCTGATGCGGAAGTTCAAGGCCTGCCTCTACCTGTCGAAGAAGTCCGACGAGGCCTGCCCGGCGCAGTGGAAGGACGAGGGCGACGTCACCCTCACGCCCTCGGCGCGGATGGTCGGCAAGGTCCACGAGGCGCTGCAGAAGCAGGGCAAGCTCTGAGCTCGAAGCTCCACGGCAGCTCCGGGGCGCCGGGGCCCGCGCGCGCCCCGGCGCCCCTCCGGCGCCGCGCGCGGCGCACCGCTCCCGCAGCGCAGCTCCACCTCCGCCGGCAGGCCGCGCGACCGCCGGCCGCCCGGTGGCTCCGCGGCTGGGAGCGGGCGCGGGGGTAGGTGCGTGGGCCTCGAGGGCCGGGTCGCGATCCTGACCGGAGGCACGGGCGCCCTCGGGCGTGCCGTCGCGCGGCACTTCGCGCGGGCCGGGGCACGGCTCCACGTCCCCTGGATCGTCGAGAACGAGGTCGAGCGCTTCCGCGAGGAGCTCGGTGAGCTCGCCTCGGGGGTCACCCTCCACCGCGCCGATCTCACCGATCCCGCCGCCGTGGACGCATTCGTCCGCGCCTGCGTGGAGAGGGAGGGACGCCTCGATGTGCTGGCCAACCTCGCGGGGGGCTTCGTGTACGCGCCCATCGAGGAAACGAGCCCGGAGACCTGGCAGCGGATGGTCGAGATGAACGCCACCACCTGTTTTCTCTGCTGTCGCGCGACCGTGCCGGCCATGCGCCGGCAGCGGTGGGGGCGGATCATCAACGTCTCGGCGCGGCCGGCGGTGCTCCGCGGTGCGGCGGGCATGAGCGCCTACGCCGCGAGCAAGGCGGCGGTGCTGAAGCTCACCCAATCCCTGGCGGAGGAGCTCGCGCCGGACGGGATCACCGCGAACGCGATCGTTCCCTCGATCATCGACACGCCCGCGAACCGGGCCGCCATGCCGGAGGCCGATCACACGCGCTGGCTTCCCCCGGACGAGATCGCCCGGGTGATCGCCTTCCTCGCCAGCGACGACGCGCGGACCGTCACCGGCGCCGCCATCACCCTCTCGCTCTAGACCCGCACCGGTCGGGCGCCGGGGAGCGTGGCGACGCGCCGCGGGATCGCGTAGCCTGGTCCAGTCCCTCGGGCCGTTCACGGAGGCGGCTTCCGGAGCCCCGCGCCGGGGGCCGCGGAGGTCTCCCATGAAGCGATTCGCCCAGATCCTGTCCGTCGTCGCCGTCGCCCTGCTGGGCAGCGCCTGCGTCATCATCGAGGACGGCGAGGTCGGGGTCTCCAAGAGCTTCGGCCGCATCGCCGACGAGCCCATCCCCCAGGGTGTCGCCCTGGTGGTCCCGGTGGTCCGCCAGGTCGAAACCTGGAACGTCAAGCTGCAGGAGCTCAAGGAGACCGCCACCGTTCCCTCCTCCGAGGGACTCATCGTGGGGCTCGACACCTCGCTCCTCTTCCAGGTGATGCCGGACAAGGCGCCGGAGCTCCGCAAGACGGTGGGCGGCCAGCGCCAGTACATCGACTCGCTGGTGGTGCCCTACTTCCGCAACGCGGTGCGCGACGTGGTGGCGGGCTACCCGGTGAAGAACATCTACTCCGAGCAGGGGCGCAAGGAGATCGCGGGCAAGATCCGGGAGTTCCTCACGCGGAACCTCGAACCGCGGGGCATCATGGTGGTGGACGTCCTCCTCCGCGACGTCAAGCTCCCGGCCCGCTTCAAGGACAGCATCGAGGCCAAGCTCACCGCCGAGCAGCGCGTGCAGCAGAAGCAGTTCGAGCTCGAACAGGCGAGGAAGGAGGCGGAAATCGAGGTGGCGCGTGCCGAGGGTGCCGCCAAGGCGCAGAAGATCATCCGGGAAACCCTCTCCGACTCCTACCTCCAGTACCTCTGGATCCGCACCCTGAACGAGAACCCGAACGTGATCTACGTCGCCACCGAGGCCAACATGCCCATCTTCAAGGGGGTCGACGAGCGCTAGCGGTCGGGCCCTCCCCACCCGCTCCCGGTCTCGGGTGCGGACGGCCCCCGGACGCGCGCCCGTCGGCCGGTCGGAAGCAGCACGGCGTCCCCCGGTCCGCGGAGCTCCGCGGCGTTCGCCTCGTCCGTGTCGAGGTGCAGCTCGAGGGCGTAGTCGGGCGAGACCCGCACCACCACGTCGCCGAAGACGAGGTCGCGGCCCTCGGTGTCGAGGGCGACCTGCACCAGGTCGCGATGGCGGACGCCGAGGCGTTCGGCGTCGGAGGGCGTCATGTGGATGTGGCGTTTGGCGCAGATCACACCCTCCGAGAGCACGAGCCTTCCGGCGGGCCCCTCGAGGACGATCCCGGGCGTGCCCGCGAGGTCTCCGGAACAGCGGACCGGCGCATCCACGCCGAGGCGGAACCCGTCGGTCCGGGTGATCTCGACCTGGCAGCGCTCGCGGGTCGGCCCCACCACGCGGACCCCCTCGATCCGGCCCCGTGGCCCGACGAGAACCACGCGCTCCCGAGCCGCGAACTGCCCCGGCTGGCTCAGGGGGCGCTCCGGGGTGAGTGCGTGCCCGGGGCCGAAAAGCCGCTCCACGGCCTCGGCGCTCAGGTGCACGTGGCGCGCGGAGACGGCCACTGGAATGGCGCGGTCTTCCGTCTGCCGGTCGGCCTGCCGCACGAGCGCGGCCACCGCCCGCGCCACCGCGAGCGCCTCGTCGCTGTGGACGACCAGGATCCGCACGCCGGCCTCCGGATGGGAGATCTCCGCCACCGGCTGGGCCGCGCAGACCCGAGCCCCGCGGTTGCGCTCCTCGTCGATCCGGATGCCCAGAAAATCGAGACCCGTCACCACTCGGTGTCGGATCCCGGCGCTCCCCTGGCCGATCCCGCCCGCGAAGACCAGCGCGTCGACTCCCGAGAGGACCGCCGTGTAGGCTCCGAGGTACTTTCGGAGGCGATGGCAGAAGACCTCGATGGCGAGCCGCGCCGCTTCGTCCCCCTCCGCCGCCCGGGCCTCGAGGTCGCGCATGTCGGCGCTCCCGGCCAGGCCGAGGAGCCCCGAACGCCGGTTCAGCACCTCGCCGAGGCCCGCGGCACCGAAGTCCTCGGTGCGGAGCAGGTGGAGCAGCGCGCCCGGATCGACGTCGCCGCTCCGGGTCGCCATCACCAGGCCCTCGAGCGGCGTCATCCCCATGCTGGTCTCGACCGGCCGGCCGTCCCGGATCGCCGTGACGCTGGCGCCGCCGCCGAGGTGGCAGGTGATCAGGCGAAGCGCCCCGAGCGGCCGGTCGAGGTGGGCGGCGGCGCGCTCCGCCACGAAGGCGTGGCTGGTCCCGTGGAAGCCGTAGCGGCGGATTCCGTGGCGGAGCGCGAGCTCCCGCGGAAGGGCGTAGGTAGCGGCCCGCGGGGGGAGGGCTGCGTAGAAGGCCGTATCGAAGACCGCCACGTGGGCGACCCGCGGGAGCAGCTCGAGGGCAGCCCGGATCGCCCGGGCCTGCACGGGATTGTGGAGGGGAGCGAGGGACGCCAGGGACTCGATCCCGGCGAGCACCGCCTCGTCGATCCGGGTCGGGGCCGCGAAGCGCTCGCCCCCGTGGACCACCCGGTGCCCCACCGCATCGACGCCTTCGGCCGCCGCGACGACCTCCGGCAGGAGCCGGGCCGTGGCCGCGCCGTGGCCCGCCCCGGCGAGCGGTTGCCGCGCGCCATCCGGGAGCCGCAGCTCGGCGCCCTCGGAGCCGAGCCGCTCGGCCCGTCCCGAGGCCAGGCGGCGCCCGGTCTCGGGCTCGATCACGTCCGCCCGGACGGTGGTGCTCCCGCAGTTGACCACGAGCACGCGCATGACGCCTCCGGAGGTCCCGAGCCTACCCCGCCGGCGGGCAGGTCACCGCCTCGCGGCCGAACACGTGGGGGCGGCGAAGAGCCGTCATCAGCTGCAGGGAGAAGAGCGCGATGGCCACCACATCGACCACCGCGCCGAGGGCCCCGGGCGTCGGTCCGGCCGCCATCGCGGCCCCGGCCACGGCG
>JALSIO010000095.1 GCA_026989995.1 Myxococcales bacterium | reverse complement strand
CCCCGCACCCGGGAGGAGCCCCCCCTTGGACTTCGAGCTCACCGCGGAGGAACAGGCCTTTGCCCGCGAGGTCGAGGAATTCCTCGACGAGCACGCCACCCCCGAGGTCGCCGACGTCTGCCGGGAGAACATGGCCCAGATCGTGGACACCCCGGCCCGGCGCGCGTTCATGAAGAAGCTCGCGGAGCGCGGCTGGCTCGGCATGACCTGGCCCAGGGAATACGGCGGCCGTGAGATGTCCGGGATCTACGAGTACATCCTGAACGAGGCCCTCGCCCGCCGCGGTGCCCCCCAGATCGGCAAGGGCGTGGGCATCATCGGCAAGACCCTGATCCGCCACGGCTCCGAGAAGCTCAAGCGGGAGTTCCTGCCGAAGATCATCCGCGGCGAGATCGAGTTCGCCGTGGGCTACTCGGAGCCCCAGGCCGGCTCCGACGCGGCCAACATGCAGCTCCGCGCCGAGAAGGTGGAAGGCGGCTTCCGGCTCAACGGCCAGAAGACCTGGACCACCTCGGCGCACTTCGCCGACTGGTACTGGGTCGGGGCCCGCACCGATCCGGACAAGCCCAAGCACGACGGCATCAGCCTCTTCCTGATCCCCATGAACGATCCCGGCCTCGAGGTTCGTCCGCTCCCCACGATCGGCGACGAGATCACCAACGAGGTCTTCTTCAACGACGTCTTCGTCCCCGACGACTACCTGGTGGGCGAGCGCGGACGGGGATTCCGGTACATCTCGGAGGCGCTCGACCTCGAGCGCTTCACCATGTTCACCTACTCCCCCATCCAGCAGCGGCTGGAGGAGCTCGTCGAGTACGTGCGGCGCGCCCGGCGGGGCGGCCGCGCGCTCCGCGAGGACGCGCGGGTGCGGTCCCGGATCGCCTGGCTCGAGACGAAGGCGGAGGTGGCGCGGGTGCTCGGGCTCCGCTTCGTGGCCGCCTCCCTCAAGGGCGGCAAGCCCCCCACCTGCGAGGCGTCGGAGTACAAGCTCTTCGCGACCACCCTCTCCCAGCAGGTGGCCAACGCCATGGTGGACCTGGCCGGACCGGGGGGGCAGCTCAAGGTGCGCACCCCCGAGGCGCCGATGCGGGGGCGTCCCGAGATGAGCTACCGCTACTCGGTGATCGACACCATCGGGGGCGGCGCCTCGGAGATCCAGAAGAACATCATCGCCCGGCGCAAGCTCGGACTGCCCAGGAACTTCTAGGCCGTGGCCCCTCCCCCCGCCCTCGCGGGCATCACCGTCCTCGACTTCTCCACCGTGGGCCCGGCGGCGCGCTGCGCCCGGATCCTGGCCGACTACGGAGCGCGCGTCGTGAAGGTGGGTGCACCGGCCCGGCGCGGGGGCGTACAGATCGAGCCGCCCTTCTACGCCTACAGCGCCGGGCGGGGAATGCGGCGGGTGCGCATCGACCTCAAGGCCTCCCGGGGGCGGGCGGTCTTCCTCGCCCTCGCCCGGGGCGCGGACGTGGTGATCGAGAGCTTCCGGCCCGGCGTCGTGGACCGCCTCGGCGTCGGCTACGAGGCCGTTCGCAGCGTCAACCCGGGGATCGTCTACTGCTCCACCAGCGGCTACGGCCAGCAGGGCCCCTACGCCCGCGAGGCCGGCCACGACCTCGACTACCTCGCGCGGGGCGGCTTCCTCGCGGCCAGCGAGCCCTCCGCCCAGGGCGGCCCCCCGATTCCCGGGGCGACCCTCGCCGACGCGGCGGCGGGCGGCATGCAGGCGGCGACCGCCATCCTCGCGGCGCTGTTCCGGCGGACGCGCACCGGCCAGGGCGAGTACCTCGACGTCTCGGTGCTCGACGGCGTGGTGTGGCTGATGTCGCTCTACGTGGACCAGCACCTCGCCACCGGAGAGCCCATCGGCCCCGGCCACGACATCCTCACCGGGCGCTACGCCTGCTACGGCGTCTACCGCGCCCGGGACGGCGGCTGGCTCGCCGTGGGCGCCATCGAGCCCCACTTCTACGCCAACCTCTGCCGGGCCCTCGACCTCGAGAAGTGGATCCCCCACCAGACCGACGACGCCGTCCAGGAGGCGATCCGCCGGGATTTCGCCCGGGCCTTCGCCAGGCGGGACCGCGACGAGTGGGCGCGGGAGCTCGCGCCCTCCGACACCTGCGTCGCGCCGGTCCTCTCCGTGGAGGAGGTGGCCCGGGATCCCCACCTCGCGGAGCGCCACGCCTTCGTGGAGGCCCTCCACCCCCGCTTCGGGCGCTTCCGGCAGGTCGGGCCCGTCCTCGCCGGCTCGGCCGCCGTGGAGGAGCCCGTGGAGGTTCCGGACGCCTCGACCACCGACACCCTCGAGCTCCTCCGGGAGGCCGGAGTCGCCCCGGCGGAGCTCGAGGCCCTGCACCGGGAGGGCATCATCCAATGAGCGACGCAAAGGCCGCACCGGCCGACATCCCCGAGGAGGTGCGCTCCTGGATCGGCCAGAAGCGCTACGAGCAGGAAGGGGAGATCGAGGTCGAGCGGGGATACATCTACACCAGCCTGGCTTCGGTGGAGAATGGAAATCCGCTCTTCTGGGACGAGAAGGTGGCGGAGGAGCTCACCGGCGGGCTCGTCGCCCCGCCCACCATGATCTCGGTGTGGTTCCGGCCCCACCACTGGGCGCCGGGCCGCGAGAAGGCCGCCCAGCCCCTGCAGGTGCACTTCGATCTCAAGGAGAAGCTGGACCTCCCCGAGGCGGTGATGACCGACAACACCCTCGTCTTTCGCGAGCCCGTGCGCCTCGGCGACCGCCTGCGCACCTGGCAGGTCCTGCGCTCGGTGAGCGAGCTCAAGCGCACCAAGCTCGGAACCGGCCGGTTCTGGGTGATCGACGTCGAGTACGTGAACCAACACGGCGAGTCGGTGGGCACCGAGAGCTACACCGGCTTTGGCTATCGGAGGGAGGGGCGATGAAGCGGCTCGAACTCCCCGACGTCCAGGTGGGCATGGAGCTTCCCGAGCTCGCCATCGACGTCACCGCCACCACGGTGATCCTCGGAGCGCTGGCCAGCCGCGACTGGCGGCCCATGCACCACGACCGGGACTTCGCCCAGAAGCGAAACGGCGTCCGGGACATCTTCATCAACACGCCGCACAACGCCGCCTACTTCGAGCGCTTCGTCACCGACTGGACCGGTCCCGCCGGGCGCCTCGGGCGGCTCCGGTTCCGCATGAAGGACTCGGTCTTCCCGGGAGACCGGCTGGTCTTCTCGGGACGGGTCGAGAAGGTCGAGGTGGACGAGCGCGGCTGCGGCTGGGTCGATCTCGCCCTCGCCTCCCGCGTGGGCGGGAAGGTGACCACCGAGTGCAGCGCCCGGGTGGCGATCCCCACCGGGCCCGGCGACAACCCCTGGAAGCGGCGCGGCGACGACTGGCAGCCGTAGGCCGCCTGGCGCCGCGGGCGCCGGAGGAGAAGCGATGGATCTCGACTGGAGCGAGGAGCAGCAGGTCCTCCGGGACATGGTCCGGGGCATGCTCGCGGAGTACGCACCCCTCGAGGTGGTCCGCAAGATGGAGGACGACCCGGTCGGCTATCCGGAGGACCTCTTCCGGCAGTTCGCCGACCTCGGTCTGCTCGGCATCCGGATCCCCGAGGAATACGGCGGCGCCGGGCAGGGGCTGCTCGAGGGGGTGATCCTCTACGAGGAGATGGGCCGGGCCCTCACGCCGTCGCCGCACTTCGTCTCCTCCGTGCTCGGAGCCCGAACGCTGCTCGAGGCCGGCAGCGAGGAGCAGAAGCGGGCCTGGCTGCCCCGCATCGCCTCGGGCGAGGCCATCCTGTCGGTGGCCTGGCTCGAGCCGGAGAGTGGCTTCGATCCCGAGGGCATCGCCCTGCGGGCCCGGTCGGAGGGGGACACCTTCGTCCTCGACGGGGTCAAATGGCACGTTCCCTTCGCGAGCACCGCGAGCCGGCTCCTGGTGCTCGCCCGCACCGGCGACCGGCCCGAGGACCTCGACCTCCTCCTGGTCGATCCGGCAGCAGCGGGGGTGACGAGGGCCCAGCAGCGCACGCTCGCCTCCGACACCCAGTTCGCGGTCACCTTCTCCGGGGTGCGGGTGCCGGCCTCCGATCGGGTCGGTGCCCCGGGGACGGGCTACGCCACCTTGGAGAGGGCCCTCACCGAGGGGATCGTGCTGCTGGCGGCGCAGGCCATGGGCGGGGCCGAGCGCGCCCTCGAGATCACGGTGCAATACGCCAAGGACCGGAAGCAGTTCGACAAGCCCCTCGGCGCCTTCCAGGCCATCGCCCACTACCTCGCCGATGCCGCGACCGCGGTGGACGGAGGCCGCACGCTGGTGTGGGAGGCGGCCTGGGCCTACGATCGGGGGCGTCCCTTCGAGAAGCTCGCAGCCATGGCCAAGCTCTTCGCCTGCCAGACCTACCGCGACGTGACCGCCATGTGCCAGCAGGTGTGGGGGGGCGTGGGCTTCACGATCGAGTACGACATCCAGCTCTACTTCCGGCGGGCGAAGCAGCTGCAGATCAACTGGTGGGACAACGCGGTGCTCGAGGAGAAGGTGGCCCGGGAGGTGCTCGACCGGGACTCGGAGGCCGCGTGACCGCCCCCACCCTGGCGGGAGGCCCTCCGGCCCGGCGCCCGCCGGGAGGCACCGCGTGAGCGGGGCACCGCGGGGCCTGCCCGAGCCCCCGGCCCCCGGCCGGGCGGCGCTGCCCCCGGGCACCTTCGACGGGGAGGTCGTGCTCGTGACGGGAGGCGGGACGGGGCTCGGCCGCGCCATCTCCGTCGAGTTCGCGCGCCTCGGCGCCGCCGTGGGCATCGTCTCCCGGCGCGCCGAGCACCGGGAGGCGGGGGTGGCCGCCGTCCGCGAGGTCGGCGCCCGGGCTGCCGAGGCCGCGTGTGACATCCGCGATCCTGACGCCGTGGCCGGGGCCTTCGATCGCATCGAGCGCGAGCTCGGCCCCGTCTCGGTCCTGGTGAACAACGCGGCAGGCAACTTCCCCGTCCCCGCCGAGGACCTCTCGCCCGGGGGCTGGCGCGCGGTGGTGGAGATCGTCCTCCACGGCACCTTCTTCTGCTCCCGGGAGCTCGGCCGGCGCCTCATCGGAAGCGGGCGGAACGGCTCCATCCTCAACATCGGCGCCTCCTACGCCTGGACGGGCGGGCCGGGCTTCGTCCATTCCGCGGCGGCCAAGGCCGGCGTCCTCAGCCTGACCCGGACCCTGGCGGTGGAGTGGGCGCCCTACGGGATCCGCGTGAACGCGCTCGTCCCCGGTCTCTTCCCGCACGAGGACGAGACGGCGGACATCCGGAGCGTGCCCGGCCGCGGCGCTTCCGACGAGGAGGCGAGCGCGCCCGCGCTGCGCACCGGCCGGCTGCGGGAGCTCGGCTGGGCCGCGACCTACCTCGCCTCGCCCTTCGCCGCCTACGTGACGGGCCACACGATGGTGGTCGACGGCGCCAACTGGCAGCGCCGGGCGCTGCGGCAGCCGGCCTTCGTGCCCGTGCGCGAGCAGCTCGGCCGGGGCCCCTTCGGCTCGGAGGAGGGCGGGCGATGAGCGCTGCCCGCACCGTGGAAAGCGGCTGCGCCGAGGTGC